>JBGOUW010000551.1:0-3269 GCA_041477755.1 Binatia bacterium | reverse complement strand
TTGACGCCGATGATGCGTGACCAGTCCTCGAACGGCATCTCGTGCGAGTTGGCAAACTTGCCGATGCCGGCGCAGTTCACCAACACCGATGGCCGACCGAGGTCACTGGCGGCGGCGGCGACCGCCGCACGGACGGATGTCGGCTCCGACACGTCGACGTGGTACGCGCGGCCGCTGGCGCCGGTCTCGCGGATTGCCACCGCGGTCTGCTGCGCTGCGTCGAGCGCCAGGTCGAGGCACGCGACCGCGGCGCCTTCCGCGGCCAACCGAAGAGCGGTGGCGCGCCCGAGTCCGGAACCGGCGCCGGTTACGACGGCTGTTTGTCCTGTGAAGCGAGTCATGAGCAGGGCTGTCACTCCATCTTTCTTTGGGATCGAAAAAAGTGTCGGGCGAAACTAGCGCGCTGCGGCGCCCGCCGCAACGGCGTTGGCAATCGTGATCGAGTGTGGCAGGCATGGGCGCTCGCGCATAGGAGGTGCGTCCCATGGTCGACCTGCAAGCGATCGAAGCGATCAAGCGGCTCAAGTACCAGTATCTCCGCTGTCTCGACCTGAAGCAGTGGGACGAGATGGCCGAGTGCTTCACGGGGGATGCGACGGCGGCGTACGGCGACGGCAAGTACTCGTTTGCCGGCCGCGACCAGATCATGCAGTTTCTGCGCGAGGCGCTCGGGCCGCGCGAAAAGATCTCCAGCCATCGCGTGCAGCAGCCGGAGATCGACTTCACCAGCGCGACGACCGCCACCGGAGTGTGGGCGCTCGACGATATCGTCATCGACACCAAATCGAACACCGTCATTCGCGGTGCCGCGTTCTATCGCGACGAGTACGTCAAGATCGGCGGGCAGTGGAAAATCAAATCGACCGGTTACCAACGCCTGTTCGAAGAGCGACTCTCCCGCAGCGACACGCCGAGTTGGCGGCTCACTGCGAACCGCTGGGCATCGCAGTGAGGGCGGACCAGCTGCGGCAACCGCTGCCTAGTGCCGTGTCTCGCAAATGTCAGTAGCATGCGATCTTCTCTGAAGCGTAGGGGCGATGCATGCATCGCCCTCCGTCTTCTCCGCAACGGACACGTCAATTCGCGGGCGACGCATGCGTCGCCCCTACAGGGAACGGGACGTCGGACGGAACCAGAATGGCGGCCGCGCTTTATCGACGATCCCTACAGGGAGAGGGAACCCGGTACTCCGCGACCAACGGCTGACTCGGGCCATGTCGCAGCCATTTGTGAGACACAACACTAGAATGACGGCCGTCGACCTCGGCGTTGTCACCGCATCGCAGGCGGGGTTTGTTCGAGCACCGCCTGTTCCGCCAGCAAGGTCATGATCGAGCGCGGAACCATGCGGAGCGCATTCGCCCGCGCCCAGTTGAACCACCCTGAAATCACCGACGGCTGTTGACCCAGCGCGTCGAACGCGAGTGCGACCACGTTCGCGGCCGGCTCGCCGTTCCCGCGCTCCTCACCGGCGACTTCGCGGAACTCCGACTCGGTCGGTCCCGGTTCGAGCACCAGCACGTCGACGCCGGTGCCGCGCAGTTCGGCCCACAGTGCTTCACCGAACAGTTGGTCGAACGCCTTGGTGGCGGCATAGAGCGCGTGACGCGGCAACGGCTGGCGTCCGGCGATCGAGCCGGTGACGATCATCGCACCGTGTCCGCGCTCGCGCATCGCCGGCACCAGCCGGCTCGCCAACACCACCGGCGCGACGCAGTTCACTTGCACCATGGCGCGCAAGCGTTCGGTGTCTTGCTTGTCGAAGCGGCCGGCGTAACCGAAGCCGGCGTTGTTGATGAACACGTCGATCTGCAGATCCTTGATCGCGTCGAGCAACTGGTCGGTACCGTGCGGGTCGACGAGGTCGGCGGCGACCACGCGGGTCGCGACGTGGTATTGCTGCTCCAGCTCCGTCGCCAATATCCGCAAACGATCTTCGCGGCGGGCAGTGAGGACACACGACAGGCCCTCTTGGGCGAGCGCGCGCGCGAACTCGGCGCCGATTCCTGCCGAGGCACCGGTTATCAGCGCCCAGTCGCCGTAGCGCTCGCGCAGCGATTGGCGCGGGCGGCCGAATCGATCGCGCTCGCGCCACAATGCGCTGGTCAGCACGCCGAATGGAACCAGCGACAGCAGACCGGTGAGCCAGCCGCGCGCGCCGCCGACGTACACGACGTTCCACACCAACATCCCGAACGCGACTTGGCCGGCGTACACCGCCGCCCACGGCGACATCCAGGCGCGCATGCGCCAGAAGCCGTAGGCGCCGGCGGCGTAGATCGCCCAGTGCAACGGCTCGGTCAGCTTGGCCCAGCGGCCGCGCAACAGGATGCCGAACCACGCTTCGGCATCACGCGCCGCCGGCTTGACGAAGAAGTCCCATGGAATGTGGATCAACGCCATGTACACGCAGAATAGCATCAGCGCGTTCATCCACCACGGCCGCTGCTTCAGTCGTTCACGCCACCACTGTGCCATGGGTCCTCCGCGTTGCGTTTCCGTTCGGAGCTGAAGCCGACGCCGTTACCAGTGCCACACCTGGTCGTAGCCGGCGAACAGTTTTGGCAGACCGTCGCGGCGAATGGCCTCGACGCCGCCGATCAGCTCACTCCGCTCGATGCCACGCTCGGTCAAGTCGTCTTCGACGATGAAGACCTTGACACCCTTCGGAATCAGCTTGGCCACGTCGTCGTCGATCTTGGGTGATTGGCTCTGGCGGCGCTCGCCGAACGCGAGTCCCGACGCATCTTGTCCCTTCACCGCGTAGTTCACTGCGCTGCCCCGCAGCAGCACGTCGAGGTTTGCACCCGCGCCCTTCATCGCGTGCGTGAGCCACACGATCGTGTCGTCCTGTTCCTCCAACGTGCCGCGATACGCGGACTCGATGATGCTGAGAGCTTTCTTGGCCATTGTCGCCTCCTCACTTGGTCGGGATGACGAGCGTGTTGGCGGACTCTTCGACGAACTTCCAGAAGTCGCCGGGCGTGCCGCGCCGCGGCCCTTCGATCCATTCGCCGGCGCCACGTTCGTCGACGCAGAGGCCGCATTGCACCCAGTCGATCTTGCTGCCGCGCTTGTTGGCTTCGGCCATCAGTGCCGCAACCCATTCCTTCGGATTGGGGTGATCTTCTTGCGCCGCGTCGCGGCCGTGCACAGCGTTGGGATGCTGCGTCTGCTTCGCGAAGGGAATGTTGACCGCGCCTTCGTACGCGAATACGTTGACGTTGAACCCCTTGCGCACGGCTGCGTCGATGAGCCGCAGCGCGGTG
>JBGOUW010000176.1:0-8946 GCA_041477755.1 Binatia bacterium | reverse complement strand
GCCGTGCGGGCGGGAATGCGCTGGCGTCCGAACACCGCGCTGGGGATGATTGGCGATCACGCCGTCACGCTGGTCGATACACTGTCGCGTCAATTCGAGCAGATCGAGCGAGTCGATACGGTCGTAATTCGCACCAACGGCCTGCCCAACGACGAGTTGTACTTTGCGCTGAAAGATCAGGTCCCGGAGGTCATACGGATCGGTGACGCCGTAGCGGTCCGACTCGCCGACCGCGCGATTTTCGACGGCCATATGGCGGGACGAGGGTTGTGAGTGCGGATTGCGGAATGCGGGATTGAGAAGGGTCGCAAGAGGTCGCCAGAATTCCGCAATCCGCAATCCACATTCCGCATTCGGGAGGCCGCTTTGCCTTCAGAGCGGGCGTTGGGTACATGCAATCGATGACCAAGCTTGCGGCTCGTGACTTGGCCGCCGAGGTGGCCAAGCACTTTCACGGTACCCCGGCCGAACGAATCCAACTCGCGCTGCGTCTCGGACAGGAAGCGTTGCAGCTCTTCATGGCGACGCTTCCGCCGGGGGCGACCATCGCCGAGGCGCGTGAGCGCTTGCGGCGTAACAAGCACCGCGGCCGCCGTCCGTCGCAATTGATGGATACACTGCGCGGATGACGCTGGTTGAACGCATCGCCGACTATCTCGACCAACGCGGCGTTGAGTCTGCCCTGATCGGCGGAATGGCGCTCGCGGTACACGGGATTGCCCGCGCGACTCTCGATGCCGACTTGCTGGTTGCCGACCGGATCGTACTCGACCGCGCATTCTGGGTCGCCTGGAAAGAAGCGGAGCCGGAAGTGCGCGCGGGCGATGTCGAGGATCCGCTCGCTGGCGTGGTGCGCTGCAGTCAGGGAGCGGAGGCGGTTGACGTCATCGTCGCAAAGCACACCTGGCAGGCGCAGATCCTTCAACGCCGAATCAGTGTCATGGTGGAGGGGCGCTCTCTGCCTGTTGTGGATACCGCGGACCTCGTGCTCCTCAAGTTGTACGCCGGTGGGCCGCAGGACCTGCTTGATATCCGGCTGTTGCTTGCGGCCGGTGGCGGGACGCTTTGTCGCGAGGTCGAGGAACGACTTGCGGACCTGCCTCCGTCGTTGCGAGCCATCTTCAACGACTGTCGCAGGTAGGAGTCTCTAGGCTGACTCTGCCAAAGCGGGCACCGGCCGCACTCGATTGACCAAGAACCTCGGGCGCAGCGCCTTCACGAACGCGGGGACGACTATCAGGCCGCCGAAGGTGTTGAAGGTCATCAGCAGCGCCAGCAGCAAGCCCATCTCGGCTTGGAACTTGAGATTCGAGAACCACCAGAAAACGGTCCCCGCAATCATCGTACTGGCGGTGAAGATGATCGCCTTGCCGGTGGTCGCCGTGGCGTAATCGACGGCTTCATCGAGCGAGCCGACTTCATCGTACGCATCGATCATCCGGCTGAAGTGATAGATGCCGTAGTCGACGCCCACCCCGGCGCCGGCGGCGGCAACCGGCAACGAGTTCACGTTGAGGTCGATATGCATCAGCACCATCAAGGCTTCGGCGGCGAGCTGCGAGAGCACGACGGGGATCATCAAGATCGCCGCCGCGGCGAAGGAGCCGTAGGTCAGATACAGGCAGAACGTCACGATGCCGAAGATCAGCCCGAGGTTGAGCCAATAGGAATTCTCGACCGACTCGTTGACCGCGGCGAGAATCCCAAACAGGCCGCCGGCGAAGCGAAAGTGGACGGCCCCTTCGACGTCGGGGAACTGCTTGGCCCAATTGATCGCGTCGCGGATCACGTCGTGCGAGTGCTCGCTGAAGAGGGTGATGATGGCGGCGTAGCGCCCGGTCCGATCGATGAACCGATCGGTGTTGCCCGACGTGCTATCGAACACGAATAGCAGCTCGCTGCGCTCGCGCATGTTGTCGGGGACGATGCCCCACTTGGGATCGCCGTCGCGCCACATGCGACCCGCTTGCTTGACGATATCGGCGATGCTGATCGACGCGCGTGCGGCGGGCGCGTCCTGCATGTGATCGGCGAACTCCTCCATGGCACTGAGCGCCGGCACGCTCTTCACGCCGTCTGCCTTCAATGTGTCGGCGATGACGATCAGCTGGCTCGCACCGAGGAATTTCTGGTTGAGGAGTTTGTAGGCGACGTTGTACGGGTGGTTGGGAAACAGCAGCGCGGCACCCGGAGTCATGTCGCCGACCTTCAGTGTCCAGCCCCACATCGGCAGCAATCCGTAGAGCGCAATGGTGAGGCCGATCACCACCCAACGCGCGGCGCCCTCAGTGCAGTGGATCACCCCGCGCGTAACGGCGGCATAGATAGTTTCCGAGTAGCTGAGCCAATACCAGGCGAGGACCGGGATGAGCGCCGCGGCGATCCACCAGCCGGGCACCGCCTCGGCGTAGTGGACGACCGCGGCGCCGCCGCAGAGGAGGGCGACGACGACCGTGGCCTCGCCGGCGCTCACGCGCGGTTCCTTCGTCGCCGCGGCGCCACGCGGCGGCGGATGGATGTACGAGAGAATGATCGGATGCAGCGTGACCACGCTGATGAAGATCGAGATCACCCAGAAGCTCGAAAAGATCGCCACCTTCTGCACCAGCGGAATCGGCGCCACCGCCACCACCAACAACCCGATGCCGTCGGTAACGATCGACGCGATCGCGGGGGCAAACAGGTGCGAGTACGACGCCACGATCGCCTGCTGCTTGTCGCCGAGGCGGTAAAACTCCTCGTGGTAGCGATCCATCGACTGCACCGAATGGCTGAGCGCCCGCGCGGTGAGAAACACCGGGATCACCAGCACCAGCGGGTCGAGGTTGAACCCGAGCATTGCCGCGAACGCGAGGCCCCAGACGCTCGAGAGCAGCCCGGAGAAGATCGGCACCCAGATACCGGTCCAGGTGCGGAAGTACGCGTAGAGGAGGAATGACAGCGCGAGCACCGTGTAGGCGAAGACGTAGTTCAGTTCGCCGGCGTAGCGCAGCACCGAGGCGTACAACCACGGGAAGCCGGTGATGTAGATGCGGTGGTTGGCGTCTTCTTCGGTCTGCTTCAGCTCCATCATGCGGTCGTAGAGGTAGCCGAAGTCGAGCGCTTCCTCCCAGAAGGCGGTATGGACCACGGCGGCGGTGTCGTCGTTGGCGGTGTAGATGCCGCGCACGGCACGGTTCTGGTAGACCGAGAAGCGGACGCGATCGGCGTCGTGTTCGGTCTGCGGCACACCTGGATAGAAGATCGGGCGGATGCTGATATTCCCGGCGCCCGAGATGACGACACTACGCACACTCGGGTGCGCGATCGATGTGATCTGGTACGGCACCACGCCCTTGGTGTAAATCATGAACTTGGTGATGCGATCGAGCTTCTGCAAAGTCTCCGGGTTGTAGATGTCGCCCTGTTTCACTTCGAGGATTACGCTCATGATATTCGACGTTCCGAACATCTGGCGGAACTCGTTGTAGAACTGAATGTACGGGTGGCGGCGGGGATAGAAGTCGAAGAAGTCCGAGTGCAGCCGGAGGTCCTTCAGCTGGTAGGCCAAGGCGCCGGTGATGAGGGCGACCAGCAGCGCGATCGCCCCGCGGTGGCGCAGCAGGAAGCGCAGATACGCTTCAATCCAGCGTTGCGGAATCATGCGGAGGGAGGATCCGGTGACGTGTCGACAACCACCTCGCGTTTGTATCGGCTTCCCTACGTGTCGGCAACGCTACTCGTAAATCCGTAATCGATGGCCGCGCGCGGGGCCGCTGCCGTCGCGCGGCGCTCCGGCGGTGTGGTACGGAAGCGCACCACTTCACTGGTGAGGTACAGATGGACATTTCGTGTGCGTTTCCGCCCGGGCCTGGAGTCGTTGAACATGTCGTGCTGGCCGAGCAGCTCGGCTACCGGCGTGCGTGGATCTACGACTCGCCGGCTCTCTACGGTGATGTCTGGGTGACCTTGGCGCGCATCGCCGAGCGGACATCGCGCATCGCGATCGGGCCGGGGGTGCTGGTGCCCAGCCTGCGGCACGTGCTGACGCAAGCCTCGGCGATTGCGACGCTCGCAGAGATCGCGCCCGGCCGTCTCGTGGTAGCGATCGGTACCGGTTTTACCGGCCGCATGGCGCTGGGGCAGCGCGCCCTGCCGTGGTCGATGGTCGAGACCTACGTCCGACAGTTGCGCGCACTCTTGCGCGGCGAGACCGTCGAGGTCGACGGCGCGGCGGTCCGCATGCTGCATCCGGATGGCTACGCGCCGCCGCGCCCGATTACCGTGCCGATCATCGTGGCGGCGAATGGTCCAAAGGGATTGAGAGTCGCCCGTGAACTCGGCGACGGCGTCATGTGTGTCGGCAGCCCCCAACCGGGCTTCGGGTGGTGTGCGCTGCTCATGTTCGGCACCGTGCTGGCGGACGGTGAGGACGCGGATTCGCCGCGCGCGCTGGCAGCGGCCGGTCCCGGGCTCGCGGTGGTGTATCACGGGATTTACGAGACTGGCGCCGCGGCGGTCGACAACTTTCCGGGCGGCGCCGCGTGGCGCGCCGCGGTCGAGGCGATCCCCGCACCTGTTCGGCATCTGGCACTGCACGAGTTGCACCTCGTCGGTGTTACCGAACGCGACCAGCCGGTTCTCAGCGGGCCGATGCTCAGGTCGCTCACATGGACCGGAACCGTGGCGGAATTGCGCTCCCGCCTGCAAGATACCGCGGGTGCTGGGGCCACCGAGGTGATGTATGCCCCGATGGGACCCGATGTGCCGCGCGAGCTCCGAGCCTTTGCCCAGATGGCGGGTTTGTGACCCTCAAGGACGGCGTAGGCGTCGGGGCGGGCTCACCGGGTCGAATTGCATTTTCGATCTTGTACTTCGGGCGCAAGTCGGTTAGAAATGCCCGCAGTCTCAACGGGGAGAAACAGCAGTTCCTTTGGAGCCGCGGAGGACATCTCTTCGGCTTGCTTGTACGCAATCACCATCGCGTTCCGGATCCAGCAGCTTCCCAGTGACGAATAAGCAAGAAAGGAGGAAGCGCATGGCTCAAGGAACAGTGAAATGGTTCAATGCCGAGAAGGGGTTTGGCTTCATCAGCTGCGACGATGGTGTCGATGTGTTCGTTCACCACACCGCGATCGTCGGCGAAGGCTACCGCAGTCTCGACGAAGGCCAGAAGGTCAGTTTCGACGTGACCCAAGGCAAAAAGGGACCGCAAGCGTCCAACGTTACCAAGGTGTAGCGAATCGCCATGGAGGCCCAGCCCGGGCCTCCATGGTCTTTCGTCATCAGCTTGACCCAATGGCCACCGCATGGCCTCGCGGTGCCGGCAGCACGCCGCCCCAATATCACGGCTAGGGAGCACACGGAGATGACCGATCGCGGCTTGTTTGAACCGGATGTCTTGATCACAGACCAACTCGTTGCGGCACGGCGCCGCCGGGCGGCGCTCTCGAACGAGAAACGCCTGATGTTGGCCGTGTTGGAAAATGCGCTCGACGACTACCGCAAGTACATTGTCGCCGACGATCGCATCGGACGCGAGCTGTTCGCCGAGGCCGTCGGATGGATTGCGTGCTCCAGCAACGAAGGCGTGTTTTCCTTCGAGAACATCAGCGAGACGCTCGACATCAATCCGGAGTACCTGCGGCGGGGCATCGCCGCGTGGCACCGGCGTCTGCTCGACGCGCCGCGCCGGCTCGCGGAGACTCCGGCGGCCGAGTCGCCTGCGTTGGTACGAGCCGCGGGCTAACGTCATCCAGCGCCGTGCTCGCGGCGCCGGCTCGCGTTGTGGCGGTTCAACTTCCTCCGCATCTGCACGTATAGTCCCGCTGCTCAGAGGGGGCGGCCATGGAGCGGGCACAGCCAAAACACTTCTCGATGCTGCGCGGCTTTCATCTCGCGGATCTGCTGACGATCGCGAACGGATGCTGTGGGATCGCTGCGGTGTTTCACGCGATGCGATTTGTGGCGAACCAGGAGACGACGCAGCTCTACGTGGCAGTCGCACTGGTCCCGCTGGCGATCGTTTTCGACCTGCTCGATGGGCGGGTCGCACGCTGGCGTCACAAGGCGTCGCCGATGGGCCGCGAGATGGACTCGCTCGCCGATGTGATCTCGTTCGGTGTCGCGCCAGCGGCGATTGCCTTCGCGGTTGGCCTGAACACCGCGCTGGATCAGGCCCTGCTCATCTATTTCGCCGTGTGCGGGCTCAGCCGGCTCGCGCGTTTCAACATTACAGCGGAGGAGTTGGCCGGCGAGGGCGGCAAGGTCACGCACTTCGAGGGCACGCCGATCCCCACCAGCATCGTACCGCTCGGGCTCCTGCTCGTCCTCTACCGCAGCGAGACGTTGCTGCCGGTGCAGCCGTTCGGCATCCGCATGCACCTCGTGTCGCTGCTGTTCGCGCTTTCGGGAAGTCTGATGATCAGCAAGACGCTGCGAATTCCGAAGCCGTGACCGACGGAGACTCAACCGCAACGAGATGAATCGTTGGCGCACTCATTCGTCTCACCCGGCATGCGCTCGACGAACGTGAGCCACGTCATTGTCCCGCTTCCGGGCGCCGATGTGGCGGTCGAGCAACTGGGTGGCAAGGCTGCCAACCTGCTCCGCCTCATGGATCTCGGATTGCCGGTGCCGCCGGCGTTCGTGATCACGGCCGAGGCGTATCGCGCACACATTGCGCACACTGACTTACACGAATCGATTGCCAGCGCGTGCTCCGCCTCCACGTCGGAGCGGGGGGCGCGGCTCGCGGCGTTGCGCGCTGCGATCATGGGAGCGCCGCTCGACGAGCAGCTCGGCGCACAAATCACCGAGGCCGTGCGCACGCTCGGTGCCGAGTCGTTGGCGGTGCGCTCATCCGCAACCGCGGAGGATGGCGCGGGACACTCATTTGCGGGTCAACACGATACCGTACTCGGCGTCGCTAGTGTGGAGGCATGCGGTCGAGCCGTGCGCCAGTGCTGGGCGTCTTTGTGGAGCGAACGCGTGGCGGCGTATCGCGCAGAGCACAGGCTCTCAAACGATGTGGCGATGGCGGTGGTCGTGCAGCGCTGCGTGGCGGCGGAGGTCTCCGGCGTGCTCTTCACTTGCGACCCCGTGGCGGCACGCAGCGACCGCGTCGTGATCGAAGCGGTGTTCGGCTTGGGTGAAGTACTCGTATCCGGGCGCGTGACGCCGGCGCGATTCGTGATCGACAAGAACACGCTCGCCGTTGTCGAGCAGCACGTGGCGGCGCAGTCCTTCGAGTTGGTTATGGACGGCGCGGGCGGCACACGCGAGCGAGCCGTGACACCGGAGCGAGCACAGAGGCCGTGTCTAGATGCCGCACAGACGCGATGCCTGGCGGAGTTGGGGGTCGCGATCGAGCGCGCGTTTGGCGGTCCGCAGGACATCGAGTGGGCGATCGCCGATGGGGAGATCTTTCTCTTGCAAGCGCGTCCGGTGACGACTCTGCGCGCCACGGATGATCCAGCCGATCGGCAACTGTGGGCGAACACCAACACCGGCGAGATCCTACCCGATGTTCTGACCCCGATGACCTTCTCGGTGGTGAGTCGCCTCGTCGACGTGTTGGTGCGCGTGTTCATCTCGCGACTGGCATTCGACCTTGAAGGCACACCGTTCCTCGGATTGTTCGCTGGCCGCGCGTACTTCAACATGAGTGCGATAGTGGCGGTGCTGTCGCGCGTGCCGCTTCTCCGAGTCGATGCCGTGGGGGGTTTCGGCGGTGATCCGCAGTTGGCGTCCGCGCTGGCACAGCTGACTGAGCGAGACTTACCCACGGCCAACATCTCGCGCTGGCGGATACTGGCCCGGTTGCCGTCCACACTGGTCTGGTTCCTGCGTCACCTGAACGTACGAGGCGACTCGGTGCTGGCCAATCTGCGAGCCGCAATCGCCGCGCTCGAACAACAAGATCCGACGACGATGAGCGACGCCGCGGTAGTGGCCCGTCTGGATCATGCATTTGAGGATATCAACCTGCTCTTGGAGGGATTTACCTACGCGGTGATGGGCCTGATGTGCGCGGCACAGTTGCGCGTGGTCTGTCGGCGTTGGCTCGGCGATGCGGATGGTGCGATCGCGAATCGATTGCTCTCCGGGGTGGGTGGCCTCGACTCGGCCGATGCCGGTCTGGATCTGTGGCGCCTGGCCGAAGCGGCATACGCGCTGCCGAGCGCGGCACTCGCCGCCGGCGCGTCCTTCGCCGACGTCCGCGCCACGCTCGTTGATGACGACGCAGGTCGTGCGTTCCTCGCACAGTGGGACGCGTTCATGGCGCAGCATGGGCACCACACGCGCGTCGAGGTTGATGTGGCGGTGCCGCGCTGGCGCGAACAACCGGAGTACGTGTTTTCTCTGCTTCGTAGTTACGTTGCCGATGGATCGACCAGCCCGGTTGAAACCCATCGGCGCCGGTCAGTAGAGCGGGTAGCGCTCACGCGCGCTTGCGAGCGGCAACTTGGGGCGGTACGACGTCGAGCCTTCGATTGGTTGCTCGAACGCGCCCAGCGCGGCATGGCGCTGCGCGAAAATGTGAAGAGCGAGGCGGTCCGGCGCATCGCGGTGGTACGTGCGACGCTGCTGGAAATCGGCGCGCGGCTCGCCGCCCGTGACGCGGTGGCGGAGCCGGACGACGTGTTCTTCTTCTCCTTGGAGGAGATTGCTGCCGTGGTTGGTGGTGCAGCGACAGGCGATGCCCGTACACGGGTGGTCAAGCGACGCGTGGAGTACGCGGAGAATCTCGCGCTGACCCCACCCGCGGTGATCGTGGGGCGCTTTGATCCGCGCCGTCATGCGGTGCGACCGCCGGCGAGCGTCGCTGCGACCTCCGTGCTGCGCGGACTGGCCGTCAGCCCCGGCGTTGTCACTGGCCGTGCGCGCGTCATTCTGCGCGCCGACAGCGAGGAGCGCGTGCTAGCGGGAGAGATTCTTGTCGCCCCATTCACCGATCCCGGTTGG
>JBGOUW010000057.1:0-14354 GCA_041477755.1 Binatia bacterium | reverse complement strand
GCCGCGCTCGCCGCCGCCCAACCCGGCCTCAAGATTGTCGTGTGGGAACGCGCCAAGATCGCGGGCGGCAATACCGCGCTCAGCGATGGGGCCATTCCGGCCGCCGGCACCCGCATCCAGCGCGACGCCGGCGTGATCGATACTGCCGAAGACTTCGCCCGCGACGTCCTGACCCACAACGGCGGCCGCTGCGACGCCGCGCTTACGCACCGTGTGTGCGAAACCTCGGGGCCGCTGGTCGAGTGGCTCGCCGACCGCATCGGCGTCGGGTTGCAGTTGGAACGCTACATCATGCGCGCCGGTCATCGCCAACACCGCATGCACGCGGTGGAGAGCCGTACGGGACAATCGTTGATCGATCACCTGTTGGCACGCGCTGGCAAGCAGGCGAGCATCACCGTGCGCCTCGGCACCCCCGTGCTGCAACTGTGGAGCGACAGCAGCGGCGCGGTTCAAGGGGCGCAGATCAAGTTGCCGAAAAAGAGCGCCACCAACGTCCGCTGCCGGACGCTGATCCTGGCGTGCGATGGCTTCGGTGCCAATGCCGAGCTGATCGCGCAGCACTGTCCCGCGATGGTGGGTGCGGCCTACGCCGGCGCCGCCACCGAACTCGGCGACGCGCTGAAGTGGGGTATGGAATTGGGCGCTGCTACCGAGCATCTTGACGCCGTTCACGCACATCCGATCGTCGCGGTGGGATCGAACTACGTGCTGCCGAGCGCATTGATCAGCCTGGGCGCGGTGATCCTGAACCAGCGCGGTGAGCGCTTCGCCAACGAAGCCGACGATCTCGCCCGCGTGGCGCAGCGCGTGCGCGCGCAGCCCGGGCATCTCGCCTACGTCGTCTTCGACGCCCGCATGCTCAAGCTCGCGCAGCAAAACGACCCGCGCTTCGAGCACCAGATCGTACCGCGCGCGCTGCGACGTGCCGCCGACCTGAACGATCTCGCCAAGCAATTTCAACTCGATGCGACCACCCTCGCCGCCACCATCGAGCGCTACAACACGATGGTCGGTCGCGGCCCCGACGGCTTCGGCCGGACCGTGAATGGCGAGCCGATGGGCCCGCCGTTCTACGGCGCACGCGTGACCGGCGCGCTGCTGGCGACCCAGGGCGGTCTCAAGATCGACACCAGCGCACGTGTCGTTGGGCGCGACGGCAACCCGATCCCGAATCTCTACGCCGGTGGCGGCGCCGCAGTGGGCCTGTCGGCGCCCGGCGGGGAAGGCTATCTGCCCGGCATGGGCCTGCTGTGCGCGCTGGCGTGGGGCAAGGTCGCCGGCGAAGAAGCCGCCCGCGCGGTGGTGGCCGCGCGTGCCGCGGCAGAAGCCGAGAAGACGCCGCCGAGCGAGCCAACGCTCACGCAGACGTGATTCCCGTTCATGATCAGTGATCATCCCGTCAATTTCCGCGCACACTTCGCAGGATGACTTCCGAATCCGATTCGCGCATCGCCTCGCTCTACCGCCTCGTCCGCCCATTGCTGTTTCGCCTCGACGCCGAAGCCGCACACCGTCTCGTCTTCCGCCTGCTGGCCGTCGCGCAGCCGGTGTTGGCGCGCCGGCGCCCGTACCCGTCGGCAACGCTGCGGCAAGACCTCTGGGGTTTGACGTTTCCGAACCCGATCGGGTTGGCCGCCGGCTTCGACAAAGACGCGCGCCTGCCGCGAGCGTGGGCCGGTCTGGGGTTTGGGTACGCGGAACTCGGGACGATCACGGCTCAGGCGCAGCCGGGCAATCCGCCGCCGCGAATCTTTCGACTGGCCACCGAGCGCGCGCTGATCAATCGTCTTGGTTTCAACAACGCTGGCGCGGCGGATGCGGCTGCGCGCTTGAGTCGCCTCAATCGCGCGCAGCGGCGCATCCCGTTAGGGATCAACATCGGCAAGTCGCGCATCACGCCGATCGAGCGCGCCGTGGCCGACTATCGCGAGAGCTTTCGCGCGCTGGCGCCGCACGCCGACTACATCGTCATCAACGTCAGCTCGCCGAATACGCCCGGGCTGCGCGACCTGCAGGGACAACAACACCTCACCGAGTTGCTCACCGCGCTGCAGGACGATAACGCCCGCCTGCCGCAACGGCGGCCGCTGCTGGTGAAACTGTCGCCCGACATGGCCGACGACGATCTGGCGGCGGCGGTCACCACGATCGAAGCGTTGCACGGAGACGGGATCGTGGCCACCAACACGACCATCCGGCGCGATCTGCTGGCGCAGCCGATCGCCGAGGCCGGCGGGCTGAGCGGCACACCGCTCCGCGATCTCGCGACGCACACTATCCGTCGCGTGCACCAACTCAGCGCCGGGCGGCTGCGGATCATCGGCGTCGGCGGCATCTTCAGCGCCGAGGACGCGTACGAGAAGCTGCGCGCCGGTGCTTCGCTGCTGCAGGTGTACACGGGATTCATCTACCAGGGACCATCGCTGCCGATCGATCTCTGTCGCGGCTTGGAGCGGCTGCTTCAGCACGACGGCAAAGCGCGCGTGGCTGACGCGGTTGGCGCCGACTAGCCGAGTAGCTTCCCAAACGCCTCCGGCTCAAACCCGACGAGCAGCACCTTGCCGGTCCGCATGGTGGGGGCGCGCAGGTTGCCGCTCGGCCCGAGCAGCAATGCGAGCAATTGATCGTCGCTCGGTTGGTAGCGCTTCAAGTCGAGGTGAACGACCTTCTTGCCCTTCGCGACGTAGACCTGAGAGGCGGCGCGCGCCAACGCCAACGCGTCCTTTGATCCGAGCCGCTCCTTCTTGGCGTCGACGACGACCTTGGGAGCGATCTGTCTGCGCGCAAGAAACTCTTGCGCTCGGCTGCAGGTCAGTCAGCCTTTACGGTGGTAGTACCAGTCGATGGTCATGAGTAATCGAAAGTCAAAGGTTGAAAGTTCAAAGTCCCCACGCCCGACCCCCGGTTTCGCTTTCTGCTTTCCACTTTCAGCTTTCCGCTGCGGCGATCAGATCGCGGCGCCGGACGCTTTGTCCTTCGACTCGATCGGGATGCCGTCGCGGATCATCTTGTTGATCTTGCGCTTATAGAGATCGCGTTTGAGGCGGCTGATGCGGTCGATGAACAGCTTACCTTCGAGGTGATCAATCTCGTGCTGCAACGCGACGGCGAGCAGTTCCTCGGCTTCGATCTCGACTTCTTTCTCGTCGAGGGTCCAGCCTTTCACCAGCACGCGCGCCGCGCGCCGCACCTCGGCACGGTAGTCGACGACGCTGAGGCAGCCTTCTTCCCACACGATCTCGCCTTCGGCTTCGGCGATCACCGGATTGATCAGCTTGATGAGATCCTTGCCCGGTTCCTCGTGATTGATGTCGATCACGATGATGCGCCGCCCGTCACCGATCTGCGGCGCCGCCAAACCCACGCCCGGCGCGGCGTACATCGACTCGACCATGTCGGTGATGAGTTCGTCGACCTGCCCGTCGATCGTTGAAACCGGCTTCGCCTTCGCCTTCAACACCGGTGCGGGAAACTTGAGAATCGACCGTACGGCCATGCTGCTTCGTGTGTAAACGCTTCAGCCGAGTTGGTCAACGGGGGGCGTGCTTGTGGTTCGTGAATCGTGAGCCCGTGGTTCGTGAATCGTAAGTCGTGGTTGGAACGAGCCGTCTCACGACTCACGTCTCACGCCCTACAACATCCCCTGCGGATCGATATCGATCAGGACACGCACGCCCGCCGCGCGCGCCGTGGTGCGCACCTGCTCGCGGGCGGCGGCGATGCAACGCCGCAGAGCGGTGCCGCTGCCGGAGCGGCAGAGGATCTGCCAGCGATGGCGGCCGCGCAGTCGTTCGATCGGCGCCGGCGCCGGGCCCAGCACGGTGAGTCCACGCTCGCGGCCGGCGCGCAGCTGCTCGGCAACCGCGCGCGCGAGGCGTTCGACCGCCACGAGTTGCTCGCCTTCAAATCGCACCAGCGCCAACCGCGCGAACGGCGGGTATCCGAGTTCGCGCCGGTTGGTGAGTTCCTCCGCAGCAAACGCAGCAAAGTCGTGTCCGGCGGCGTGGCGCAGACTGAAGTGATCCGGCTCCAACGTCTGCACGATCACCCGCCCCGCGCGGTCGCCACGGCCGGCGCGGCCGGCAACTTGCGTCAGCAGTTGGAACGTTCGCTCCGCCGAGCGAAAGTCGGGGAAGTTGAGCGAGAGATCGGCGAGCAGCACTCCGACCAGGGTGACGCCCGGGATGTCGTGCCCTTTGGTGACCATCTGCGTGCCGATCAACACGTCGATCTGTCCCGCCTCCCACGCCGCCAGCAACGCGCGCTGCGCGCCCTTGCGCGCCATCGTATCGCGATCCATGCGAGCGACGCGCGCGCCAGGCAGCAGCTCGCGCAGCGTGGCTTCGACTTGTTCGGTGCCCGCCCCCCACGACGTCAACGCGCGTTCGCCGCAGGTGGCGCACTGGCTCGGTTGCTTCACAGTGTGATCGCAATGATGGCAGCGCAGCGCCTGCCACACGCGGTGATACGTGAGCGCAACGCAGCAGTTGGGGCAGGTGAGGGTATCGCCGCAGACCTGGCACTGCATCACGTTGGCGAAGCCGCGGCGATTGAGAAACACCAAACTCTGGCCGCCGGCGGCGAAGTTCGCTTGCAGGGCCGCGGTAAACGGCGACGACAAGATCAGCGAGCCGGCGTGCGCCGCGCCACGGCGATGCTGGCGCAGATCGACGAGTTCGACTGCCGGCAATGGACGCGACTCGACGCGCTCGCGCAACTCGAGCAAGCGGTACCGCCCGCTACGCGCGTTGTGGTAGCTCTCCATCGACGGCGTCGCGGAGCCGAGCACGATTGGACACCGCGCTAAGCGCGCCCGCACCACCGCGACGTCGCGCCCGTGGTGACGCACGCCGTCCTCCTGCTTGTACGACGAGTCGTGCTCCTCATCGACGACGATGAGCCCAAGTCGCGGCAATGGCGCGAACACCGCCGAGCGCGCGCCGACCACGATCGGGGCCTCGCCGCGGGCGATGCGCCGCCACTCGTCCCAGCGCTCGCCGACGCTCAATGCACTGTGCAACACGGCGACGCCAGTACCGAAGCGGGCGTGCAAACGATCGACGAGTTGATGCGTCAGCGAGATTTCCGGCACCAGCACCAGCGCCGTGCGCTCAGCGGCCAGCGCGGCGGCAACCGCGCGCAGATAGACCTCGGTCTTGCCACTGCCGGTCACGCCCCACAGCAGAAACGGCGCGAACGCGCCGGCGGCGGTAATCGCCGCGATCGCGTCCGCTTGATCCGGCGTTGGGACTACCATGCGATCGCTCGGCGTGGCCGCCGCCACCGGGCGATACACTTCTTCGTCGCGCCACTGAATCAACTCGGCGGCGATCAGTGCGCGCAGTTTGGCCGTTACGTTGGGAAAGCTACCGCGCAATTCCGCCACGCTCGCGCGTTTGAGCGGATGATCGCGCAAGTAGTGATACACCGCGGCAAGCGCGGGACGGCGGGCGAAGTCCACCGTCCCGCGCGCGTGCGCACGCGCTTCGTAGAACCGCAAGTGCTTGGTCGGCGCCCGTTCGCGCACGGTCTCACGAATCTCCACGAAGCCCTTGCGCCGCAGCCGCTCGATGAGTCGTGCCAACGCCGGCGCCGACAGCGCCAGCGCGCGCTGGAGAGCGGCCTGCGGCTGCGCACCGGCACGCAGCGCCGCAACCATCGCGCGCTCGTCAGCGCGCAGCGCCGCCTCGTCGGGCACGATGGCACTCAACGCAATGGCGCGATCGGTTTCGATCTGCAGCGTGCCGGGCAGCGCGGTGGCCACCACGTCGGCGAGCGAGGCGAGATAGTAGTCGGCCATCCAGCGACAGAGCGCGAGCAGTTCCGCCCCCAGCACCGGCACCGGATCGAGCACCGTGTCGATATCCTTCAGTTGCGCCCGCGTCGACGTAGCCGGCAAATCGCACACCACGCCGAGCACGCGTCGGCGTCCGAGTGGTACCAGCACCCGGCGCCCCAGCAGCTCCTCGCGAGCAAGGGATGGGGGGACTCGGTAGTCCAACTCGCTCAGCCCACCGACCGCCGGCAGCAACACCACGCGCGCGACGCCGTCATCACTCACCGGACTCGCCATGGCTCCGGTGGTTACCACGAACAGCCGCGGCGCGCCGCACGGCACCGGCTGCACGCTGGGTTAGTTGGGGGATGGAAGATACTTCTGCACTTCAAGCAGAAGCTGCTTCATATTGAACGGCTTGGGAATGAACCCATTGACCCCGACCTGTCCCGCCGACTGCGCGATGCCGTCCCACACGTGAGCGGTGACCGCCAGAATCGGGATGTGTTGGGTTTCGGGATCTTTCTTGATCGCTTGAATGACCTCGACGCCGCTGACTTTGGGCATCGCCAAGTCGGTCAGCACCAGATCGGGTCGCTGTGACTTCACCTTACGGATCGCGTCTTCGCCGCCATACGCGTGCACCACACGATACCCCGCCGCGGTCAACGCGTGCGTGATGATCCGCATGATGTCGGGCTCGTCTTCGACGACGAGGATCTTCGGGCCCAGCTTCACGTTGCTACCTTCACTCAGTCCATTTTTACCATGGACCTTCTAGGCACACCACCGTTTTTCGTTCCGTTGCGGCGCTCGCTATGCCTTGCTACAAGCCCTGCCGACCGATCGCAGCCGCACACCAGGAGGTCTCTCGATGTCATCCGTCTTGGAAGAGAAAGACGCCATCCGCGAGTTGCAAGCACAGTACTGCTTCCACTTCGACAACGCCGAATTCGACCGCTGGCTCGATCTGTGGACCGCTGACGGAGTGTTCGACCTTGGTCGCATGGGACGTTTTGCCGGCCGTGAGGTGCTGCAAAAATTTCTCACATCGATCCCGCTGACCAACGGTTCGCCGATGATGAAGCACTGTATGATGAATTCCATCGTCGCAGTCACCGGCGAACGCGCCACGGCACAAAGTTACGTCGTCGTCGTGCGCGGCGGCGAAACTCTCGGCCTCAGCATCGCCGGACGTTACGAAGACCAACTGGTGAAGACCGAGGACGGCTGGCGTTTCCAAGAGCGCAAAGTCCTCTTCGACCTGATGGCGCCGCGCTAGCGCTACGGGAATACGAACATCCCATCGCTGCGGCTGCGCAGCGGGGTCGGGCTATTGGTTGCCGCGTTGCGCAGCGTCACCGTCACACTCACCGGCTGCGCGCGCGCGCGACTCAAGTTGCGGGGCCACGCGGTCATTGCAAAGTCGAGGCGACCGCCACGGCGATGCAAGCGGAAGCGCCGCACCTCGTTGCGCGGCTCGCTCCGCAACCGCCAGCGCTGCCCGTCATGGCTGCGCACCCACGACCCGGGCGGGATCGACGCCTGATAGACGGCACCTTCCGGCAACATCAGCGCGACTCGCACGGTATCGCGCGTGGGATCGAAGCCATCGGGCGGCACGATGGTGCCCGAAACGTGCAAGTGATCGCCCGACCCGGTCGCGTAGCGCACCATCACCCGGCGCACCGTGAGCGCATCACACGCATCGCCGACGCCGTCTTGGTCGCGATCATGCTGATCCGGATTCGCCACTGCCGGACAGTTGTCGTGCGCGTCCGCCACCCCGTCGCCATCGCCATCGGGCGCCGCCCGTGGGTGCGGATAGACCGCACACACTCCCTCGATGTCGTCGGCTTCGATCGTGGCGCCGCGGCCATCGAAGTGGCGGCCGAAGAACATGGTGGCATTGCGCAGCCGTTCGTCTGCCTCGGCGGGATTCTCCGAGCTATGGCCGAAGCCGAGCGCATGCCCCAATTCGTGGGTGAGCATCTCGGCGAGATTCTCCGCTGTCCAGAAGCTGCAAGCCGAAAAGCCGTCGTTGACCACGACGTCGCCCTCGATGATGGTTTCGAAGCTGGTTCCGCCCACCATCGAAACCGGATCCGACACCGCGCAGAAGCCGCCGGTCGACACGATGCCGCTGCAACCGATCGGCGGCGGCACCTCGCCAAAGGGATCACCAAAGATTATCTGGTTATGACCGTCGCACGCACCGGATGGCGCCGGCACCGCGTCGCCACTATCGGTGAGTTGCAAACCGGAGCATTCCTGCCCACTCCATGCCGTCAACGCGGCGCGCGCCGCCGCTACCGATGCGGCTGCGCCGATGGCGGGATCGCCGGCCGGATCAATCAGAAACGGAATCGGTGTTCCGGTGTCCGGCTCGCTCCAGCGCGCTGCGGGGGGGCCCAATGAGATGTAGTGCATTGGGATGCGGTTGATTGGCGTCGGAGCCGGAACAATGCTGCCCGGCTGGTACGCGTCACGCGCAACTTGATCGATGATCCGCCGCAACCCGCGCAGCGATCGCGTGGTGTGAGTGCTGGCGCGCCGCAATCGGCCGGCCGACGGCTCGAAGGCCGTCGCCCCGTCTCCCAGGGAGCGCATGAGCTGCTCGTCGCCCGCGTCGCCACCGATGACGTGATAGGTTCCGAGCGCCAGCGCCACCGACTCGAACGCACCGTCGGCACGGCGCTGCAGAAACACCAGCACGCGCTCGCCCGGTGTGTAGCTCGGTGCTCCGGGAACGATCCGTCGTAGGTTGTTGAGCGCGCCGCCCGGCACGCGCACCTCGAGGGATGCCGGCACCTCGCCTTTAAGAGCTTCGACAACGATGAGCGTGACGAACGTGGCGATCGTACCCGCGGCCGTCATTTCACTGCGCAGTTGTTCGACGCGGCCGAGCACCACAACATCGGCCGCCGCCGCAAGCTGCTGATCGCTTGTGACAACGAAAGTCGCACAGCGAACCGAAGGCACCGCGACCAGCGAGAGCGCGATCGTCATCACCAGAATCTGCCCCACTCGCCACCACACCAACATCACGCGGACCTCGCTTCCTTGAGTGGCGCGGCGAAGACGCAACTCATGTGCCAGTACGCGACGCAGGTGCCATAGACGGGACGCCCTTCACGGAGTGCGGGCGGGGATGATCGCGTCGCCGATGCGTTACCCACACAACGACGGCGACAATGTGCGCGGAGGATTTCGCTGTGCGGCCTGCCTGATCTCAATCGCCCACTTGCGCCCACTTGATCGAAAGCGAAAATTAAGCGAAGATTTGTTGCGTGCTGGCCTCCACCTCACCCAGTGCCGCTCGCCGTCTGCTCGCTGCGCTCACGCTCCCCGGTACGGTTCGAGTGGGTGTGGCCGACCCGCCGGTGCGGCGGCTAGCGACCGGATTGCCGCGACTCGACGCGGCGCTCGACGGCGGCTTACCGCGCGGGCGCCTCACCGAACTCACCGGGCCCGTCACCTCGGGCAAAACGTCCGTGCTGCTGGCCTGCTTGGCGGCGGCCACTCAGCGCGGCGAGGTGACGGCGCTCATCGATCTCCCCGACTGCTTGCACCCCGCGACCGCGCACGCGGCGGGTATCGAGTTGACGCGGCTGTTGTGGGTGCGCCCGCCTTCGCTACCGGTGGCTTTGCGGTGCACGGAACTGCTGCTCGAAGCCGGCGGCTTCGGCTTCATTGCCGTCGATCTCGGCGCGCCGGTAGCATCCCATCACCGGCAACTGCGCGCCCCGATGTGGCCTCGCCTGGCTCAGGCCGCCCGGCGCAGCGACGCCGCACTCGCCATCGTCGCCGATCAGCGCCTGGCCGGCAGCTTCGCTGCGCTGAGTCTGACGCTGACCGCCCGCAGCCATTGGAGCGGTGGCGCCTGGCCACTCTTCGATGGGATGCAGCTCCACCTCACCGTGGCCCGCACCAAGCTCAACGCGGCACGCAGAACCGAAAGCGTACAGTTGAAAACTGAAAACCAGCAAGAGTCCGATATCCGGCGGTCAGCTTTTCGCTTTCAACTTTGAGCTGGGCCGCCCATGTCCCGCCTCGCCTGCCTTTTCGTTCCCGACTTTCCATTAGCGGCAATGCTGCGCACCGAGCCGGAGCTGCGCGGCGAGCCGGTGATCGTCACCGACGGGAGCGGACCGCGCGCCACCATCGTGGCGATTTCCGCAGCCGCCGCGCGCCGCGGAATCACCACCGGACTCAGTGCGGCGCAAGCGCACGCGATCTTCGCCGCGCTGATTACGCGTCCGACTTCGCGTGACGGCCGGCGGGCAGCTCAAGCGGCGCTCGCCGACGTCGCGTACTCGTTTTCACCCCGGGTCGAGGAAGCGAGCGACGGCGAGGTGTATCTCGACATCGTTGGCTCCGCCGCGTTGTTCGACAGCGAGGCAAAACTCGCCCACGCGCTGGCGGTGCGCGCGGAACACGTCGGACTCTCCGCGCAGGTTGGTGTGGCCGGCTCGAAGATCGCCGCCGCTCTCGCCGCGCGCAACGGCGGCGGCGTGACCGTCGTGCCAGCGAACGAAGAGTGGGCCTACTTGGCGCCGCTCGCGGTGAGCTTGCTGGCGCCAAGTCCGGCGCTGCGCGCCACGCTGACGCGCTGGGGGATTCAGCGCATCGGCGACTTGGCGGCGTTACCGGCCAGCGCGGTCGGCACGCGGCTGGGTCCGGAAGGACTTGCCTTGGCCCGGCGCGCGCGTGGCGAAGACGAGCAACCGCTGGTGCCGCGCTCCGCACCGTTGCAGTTCGAAGAGAGCGTCGAGCTCGATTACGGCATCGAAACAATCGAGCCGCTGACTTTCGTCCTGCGCGGCCTGCTCGATCGGTTGACGGCGCGCCTCGCGGTGCGCGGCCTGGTGTGTGGCGATCTGCAGCTGTCGCTCGGCCTCACCAATCGCGCGCGCGACGATCGCACCGTCGTCGTCGCCCCGAGCAACGACGTGAAGGCGTTGCTCACCCTCGTGCGTTTACACCTCGAAGCGCAGCCACCCACCGCGCCGGTCGAAATGATCCGCGTCGGCGCCGTGCCCGAGCGCTTGCGCACGATCCAACTCGATCTCTTCCGTCCCAACGGCCCAGCACCGGAGCGTTTGGCGGTGACCTTGGCGCGGCTCACCGCGTTGTGCGGCGCCGATCACGTCGGCGCACCGGCAGTCATCGATTCGCATCGGCCGGAAGCGTACGGGGTGGAGGCGTTTCAAGGGGCTAGGGAAGAGCAAGGGGTTAAGGGGTTAGGGGGTTACGGGGTTAGGGAGGAGTTTCCCGTAACCGCTAACCCCCTTCCCCTTGCGCTGCGCGCCATTCGTCCACCGCGGCCGCTGGAGGTGCACTGCGATCGCGGGCGGCTCGCGTTCGTGCGCGGCGATGGCGTGAGTGGCCGAGTCGTCTCGTGTGCCGGCCCGTGGCGGATTACTGGCGAGTGGTGGCACGACGGCGCGTACCGGCGCGACTACTACGACGTCCAACTCAGCGACGGCGGCGTGTATCGCGTGTTCCACGATCGGCAGCAGTGGTTCGTGGCGGGGGAGTATGACTGAGGGCGCTGCGAAGAATGACCGGTTCCGAAATGTAGGGGCGATGCATGCATCGCCTTCCGTTCTTCCTGCGGGCGACGCAGGCGTCGCCCCTACGCGGAGGAACTCGGCGAGCGGGAGTGACTATGTCGAGCTGCGCTGCCGCAGCGCATTCAGTTTTCTCGCCGGTGCGTCGCTGCCGGAAGATCTGATCGAACGCGCGGCGGCGCTCGGCTACTCGGCCATCGCGCTCGGCGATCGCGATGGCGTCTACGGCGTGCCGCGCTTTCACAAAGCCGCGCAGCGAGCCGGGATGCGCGCACTGATTGGGTGTGACATCACATTGCAGGGGGCTACGTGGTTACGGGGTTATGGGGTTAGGGGCAGAGAAGAGGGCCGTCTAACCCCTAGCCCCTTAACCCCTAACCCCCTAACCCCTTGTTCTTTGTATTTGCTCGTCACCAATCGCACCGGCTACCAGAATCTCTGTCAGCTCCTCACGCAGGCGAAGCTGCGTGCGCCGAAGGGCGAGGCGGTCGTGACCTGGGATGATCTCGATGGCCGCACCGACGGCCTCATCTGTCTTTTCCGCCCCACGGCAATCCCGCTCCAAGGGGTTAAGGGGCTACGGGGCTATGGGGTTAGGGTCGGAGAAGAGGGTCGCCTAACCCCTAACCCCTTAACCCCTAACTCCCTTCTCTTGAAGAGTCTCTTCCCCAATCGTCTCTACCTCGAACTCCAGCGGCATCTCGATGCCGACGAAGAACGGCTCAATCGCACCCTGATGGCGATCGCCGAGCACTGCCAGCTTCCGCTCGTCGCCACCAACGACGTGCGCCACGCCACGCCCGCGGGACGACCGCTGCTCGACGTGCTCACCTGTATCCGCGAGAAGACCACGCTCGATGCCGCCGGCCGCCGCCTGCTTAGGAATGCCGAGCGTCATCTCAAGTCACCGCATGCGATGGCCGCGCTCTTTCGCGATCTGCCGCAGGCCATCAACAACACGCAACACATCGCCGAGCAGTGCGAGTTCACGCTCGCCGATCTCGGCTATCGCTTTCCCGATTTTCCGTTGCCGCCGGGAGAAACGATGCACGGTCATCTGCGCCAGCTCACTTACGCTGGCGCGAGCGAACGCTACGGACACCTCACTCAAAAAGTTCGCCGCCAACTCGAACACGAGCTGACGATCATCGGCAAGCTCGATCTCGCCGGCTACTTCCTGATCGTGTGGGACATCGTGCGCTTCTGCCGCGAGCATCGCATCCTCGCACAAGGCCGCGGCTCGGCCGCCAACTCGGCGGTGTGTTACGCGCTCGGCATCACCGCCGTCGACGCCGTCGGCATGGAGCTGCTGTTCGAACGCTTTCTCTCCGAAGAGCGGGGCGAGTGGCCCGACATCGACATCGATCTGCCGAGCGGCGATCAGCGCGAGCGCGTCATCCAGTACGTCTACCAACGCTACGGCGAACGGGGCGCGGCGATGACCGCCAACGTCATCACCTACCGCACCCGCAGTGCCGTGCGTGAGATCGGCAAAGCGCTCGGCTTCACGCTCGAACAAGTGGCCAAGCTGTCGAAGCTGCTCAACCGCTTCGAGTTCCGTGACGACATGGACGAGCTGGCGAAGCAACTTCGCGCCGGCGGCGTCGACCCCACCGCTCCGCGCGTGGCGCTGCTCGTCGATCTGGTCGGACAGATGCAGAACTTGCCACGTCATCTCGGCCAACATTCCGGCGGCATGGTGATCGCGGCGGGACGGCTCGACAGCGTAGTTCCGCTCGAACCCGCGTCGATGCCCGGACGCGTCGTCGTGCAGTGGGACAAGGACGACTGCGCCGACCTCGGCATCATCAAAGTCGATCTGCTCGGGCTCGGCATGATGGCGGTGCTGGAAGAGACGATTCCGTTGGTGCGCGAGCACGAAGGCCGCGACATCGATCTCGCGCATCTGCCGCCGGACGATCCCGCCGTGTACGGCATGCTGCAACGCGCCGACACCATTGGCGTGTTTCAAGTCGAGAGCCGCGCGCAGATGGCGACACTGCCGCGCATGAAGCCGGAACGCTTTTACGATCTCGTCGTCGAGGTCGCGATCATTCGGCCGGGTCCGATCGTCGGGCAGATGGTGCATCCGTACCTGAACCGCCGCAACGGCCGCGAGCCGGTGACCTATGCGCATCCCGAGCTCGAACCGATTTTGAAGCGCACGTTGGGCGTGCCGCTGTTTCAAGAGCAGCTCCTGCGCATGGCGATGACGGTGGCCGGCTTCACTGGCGGTGAAGCAGAAGAGTTGCGGCGCGCCATGGGCTTCAAGCGCTCGACGCAACGCATGCAGCACATCGAGGCGCGACTGCGCACCGGCATGGCGGCAAAGGGCATCGTCGGCAAGCGCGCCGACGACATCGTGCGCAGCATCACGTCGTTCGCGCTCTACGGCTTCCCCGAGAGTCACGCCGCCAGCTTCGCGCTGCTGGCGTACGCATCGGCGTACTTGCGCGCGCATCACCCGGCGGCGTTTACCTGCGCCCTGCTGAACAACTGGCCGATGGGCTTCTACCACCCCGCCACCATCATCAAAGACGCCCAACGCCACGGCGTGCGTGTGCTGCCGATCGACGTGACGCGTTCGGGTGTGCGGTGCACGCTAGAGCAAGGGGTTGTGGGGTTAGGGGGTTATGGGGTTAGGGGCGGAGTAGGGGATGGGCCCTTAACCCCCAACCCCCTGCTTCTCCGCTTGGGTTTGAAGTTCGTCGCCGGCCTCCGCGCAGACGCTGGCAAACGCATCGAAGTCGAACGCGCCAAGGCCCGGTTCACCTCGATGGCCGACGTGATCACGCGCTGTGAGTTGCGCGACAACGAAGCCCAGACGCTAGCGCATATCGGCGCCTTCGCCGCCTTCGGTCTGACGCGTCGCGAAGCGTTGTGGCAGGCAGCAGCGGTTCCGCGCGAACCGTTGTTCACTGAAGGGGTTACGGGGTCAGGGGGTTATGGGGTTAGGGGAGAGCAAGGGGTTACGGGGTTAGGGGGTTACGGGGTTAGGGGCG
>JBGOUW010000506.1:0-3665 GCA_041477755.1 Binatia bacterium | reverse complement strand
GTAGAGGGCGTGACCGAGGACGAAGGGAATCCCCTCGCGGTGACAGAGATCGGCCAGCCAGTACCAGGTGAAGATGCACTCGACGGCGACGGCCAGGTCGGTGCGGTACGGCGCGATCACGCGCAGGAACGCCTCGGGCTCCGCAGGCAGATCCTTGTGGACGACGATCGTCCCCGCGGCGTCGAGGATGCAGATGTACATGGAGCGGGCATGCAGATCGATGCCGCACGAGAACTGGTGTTGGGTCGTGTAGAATCTCATCGAGGTCTCCTCCTTCGTAGGGTGAGTTGTTCGCCACAGCCACCGTACCCCGAAGGGCCACGGAGGCGGAGGCCTTGATGAGGATCAACCGGCTGCAGCGGCCGGCGCATTGCGCCGCCGCTGAACCGGAGCGTTCGGCTCGCCGCGGATAGTTTGATTGACCCCACAGAGTGCCTGCTCTGCGCTCGGCGCCATGGGCGTGACGTATGTGCATGCGCGGCTGCGGCGCTCCGACGGGCGGGGACGACCGCGTGATGTGCGATTCCTCGTCGATTCGGGCGCGATCTACTCGGTGCTCCCGGAAGAAACCTGGCGCGCGCTGCGGCTCAAGCCCGAGCGACAGGTAGAGTTTACGCTGGCCGACGGCACGCCCATTGAGCGCGGGGTTTCCGAGTGTCGTTTCGAGATCAGAGAACACGCCGCCACGTCACCAGTCGTGTTGGGCGAAGGGCACGACGGCGCGCTGCTCGGAGCGGTGACCCTCGAAACGCTCGGCTTGATGCTCAATCCGCTGACCAGAGAAATCCTACCGATGCAGATGGCCCCTCTCGCGTCTGCGCCCCGCACGGTAGCCCGAACGTCTGGGCTGCAGACGCCGTCACTGGGAGGCCGTTCAGCCGCATCGTATCGCCGCGCCCAGGAGCGTTCACCTCGCACATGTTGGAAATCGCCGATGCTTCGCTTCCCGACGCAATCTGCTCACAGGATGCGGCGAACCATACGGTCCGCCGGACAGGCACGGAGGCCTGTCCCCACCGGTTCGGAAGGTATGACGACGATTGCCGTCCACCGGTGACTTCATCCGGCGTTCAAATGCGGCGCGACCTCGTGGCCAAACTTCTCGACCTGCTCCACCAACTCGGCACACGATCGGCTACGAAAGCGCACGCCCATGTGACTGACACCAAGCGCCTTGCGTTTGCGGAGCTCGCTACCGATCGCTTCGCCTGAACCAGTCAGGGCCCCGGGACCGACGTCGAACGACGGCGTACCGATGTAGAGCCACGGGCTGTTCATGCCGATCTCGATCGGCGCGTCACCGCGCACCTTCGCGCGCTGCGTGCGGACGTACGCGATCGCCTCCTCCATACCCATCTCGGGGACACCTTGCGGCAGCCAGCCATCGCCGCGCTCCGCCGCGCGTTTGAGCGCGCCCTTCGTCGAGCCACCGACCCAGATCGGCGGCCGCGGCTGCTGCACCGGCCGCGGACGCTGACCGATGCCGTGCACCTTCCAGATCGATCCGTCGTGGTCCGGATACTCGTCGGTAAACGCGGCAGCGATCAGATCGATCGCTTCGTCGAGCAACTTGCCCCGACGGCTGAAGTCGACGCCGAGGGTTTCGAACTCGCCTTGCAGGTGGCCGGCTCCGACGCCGAGGATCACACGCCCGCCCGAGAGGGCATCGAGCGTCGCGAACGCCTTCGCCGTCGCCAGCGGATGGCGATAGGACGCGATGTACACGTACGACAAGAGCCGCACGCGCTGCGTCGATGCAGCGAGGAAGCCGAGCGTGGCGATGGTGTCGTACCACACGGTGGACATCGCCTTCGCCGCGTCGCGTGGTACGCCAATATGATCGCACACCGCTACGTAGAAGAAGCCGCTGCGGTCGCACGCCTGCGCAACGCGGAGGATTTCCGCCGTGCCGGCAGTGGCCTCCCACGGCGCGGCGAAGACCGTGCTCTGCGCCGTCACCGGGAGCTGGAGACCATAGACCAGTTGGCCGGGTGGAATGATCTGTACAGAACTTGCCCGTGGACTCATCGGCGTCGCATCGTAGGTTCTCGGAGGCCCGGGGGGCTGCCTAACTGCTTTGCAGCGTAGGGGCGATGCATGCATCGCCCTCTGCTCTCTGCCGAGCCGCGGTGCCAATTCGCGGGCGACGCATGCGTCACCCCTACCCGGAAAAGAGAAATCGGGCGCAGACAACGTCGTCGGTGCATTTGTCGACACACTCTCAGGGAGTGGGTCAGCTTGAGGGGATGAGAGCGTCGTCGCATCGTGCTTGCCCTCACCCCTACCCTCTCCCAGAGGGAGAGGGGGCAGACGCTCGCTTCTTGAGGGCAGCCTCGCGGTAACGCGTCGTGCTGTGCACGGGGTCCTTGTCAAAGCGCGGCAATACCTCCTTGCCAAACAGTTCAACCGACTTCAGTGCCGCCTCTTGAGAGATGGTAGACGCGAGAATCCCGAAGATGATCTGATCGCAACCGATATCGACGTACTTCTGCACCGCCTTCGCACAGTCGTCGGGATCACCGACAATGCGCTGACCCGACGCGATGCGTTCTTCGAGCTGCGCGGACGTGGGATCGGGAATCAACTGCGGCCACTGCGGTACGCCGGCGGGACGTGGGAAGGTGTCGAGGTAGCGGAACACCAGGCTGGTGTGGTAACCGCTGCCCATCGTCAGCGCGACCTCGCGCGCCTGCTTGGGATCTTCCAAACAGACGAGCTGCGTGACACACGCCACGTTGTCGTTCACGTACTCGCCGACCGGCTCGGCGTGCTTGATGTTGTCCTTGTAGACCTTGATCAGCGGCTCGAAATCCTTCGGCGACCCGAGGCTGAAGCAGAGCGCGCCCAAGCCGAGTCGCGCCGCCTTCTCGAAGGTCGACGGGCTGCCGCAAGCGACCCAGATCGGCGTATGCGGCTGGCTGTACGGTTTCGGAAGCACGTTGCGTTCGGGCATCGAGAAGTACTTGCCTTCGTAGGCGTACTTGGTCTCGCGCCACATGCGCAGAATCTCGCGCAACGACTCGTCGAACATCGCGCGGGTGGTATCGCCATCGGGAATCCGAAACCCCTTGAACTCGGTGCTCGACGATCCGCGCCCAGTGCCGAACTCGAAGCGCCCTTCGCTGAGGTGATCGAGCATGGCGACGCGTTCGGCGATGCGCGCCGGATGATTCACCGGCGGCGTGATGTTGTAGATCGCCGAGCCGACGTGGATCCGCTTGGTGCGCGCGGCCACATACGGCAGAAAAATCTCCGACGCCGAGATATGCGAGTACTCTTCCAGGAAGTGATGCTCGACCGACCAGACGTACTTGAAGCCGTGGCGGTCACAGTGCTCGGCCAGCTCCAGTTCACGCATCAGGCGCGTATGTTCCGCACCGACCGGATCGGCATCCATTTCGTGCTTGGGTACATGGGCTTGAACAAAGAGTCCGAATTCCATTGGGTCTCTGCCCTCTCTTCACTCGCCCCAACCGCTCACGTCCACACCCAAGGCACGGATGCCGTCGATGATGCGTTGCGGACGCATGTAGTCGGGGATGCGGTCGTACTGCCACATGCGCGCCTTGCCGGTGCCGGTGATGAACTTGCGCGCCTGCTCCATGGTGAACAGGACACCGCGACGGCCGATCTGCTTCTCGTACGCGATCGCGTGCTCACGGTTC
>JBGOUW010000384.1:0-4921 GCA_041477755.1 Binatia bacterium | reverse complement strand
GGGGTGAGTGAAACAGCGAGTACCGGCGGTGCGCTTCTGCCCTCACCCTGACCCTCTCTCAGTGGGAGAGGGAACCCCACTTCGGCGAGTGGCTCCGTCCCCTTACAGCAAAGCGAGCGTGGCGCGGAGGCCGTCGTTGACGCGTCGCAGCGCGGCGAGCGAGAGCTCCCCGATCGGTTCGACGAGCTTGGCGCGATCGAGTGTGGTCACCTGGTGGCACAACGCGACGCTCTCCCGGCGCAGGCCGCCAGTCCCTTTGGGCAGCACGATGGCGGTCGGCCCCCGGCGTCGTTGTTCCGCGGAGTTGGAGAGCGGCACCACGATGATCGACCGCCACGTCTCCACCCGGTTGAACCCATCGTGCGAAACAACCACGACCGGGCGACGCCCCGTCTGCTCGGAGCCCGACCGTGGCACGATGTCGGCCCACAAGATATCGCCTCGCTTCACCGCTTGCGCCGCCCCCCACGCAGGTGTTCGATCGCGGCCCGCTCGAGGCCTTGATCGAGATCGGCTGTAGTCCCCGCCATCTCGGTGGCGTATGCCGCAATCGCTTCGTGGACGACCTGCCCCATCTGCTGGAGGATGAGTTCTTTGAGCAGCGGCTTGTGCACCTGTTGTGAGGCTGCGGTGCGCGGAAGACTAGGCAGGAAGCAGACGTGGCGCGGTTTCTTGTAGCCCGCGAGGTGCGTTCGCACGTGTTCGATGACGTCCGCGGCGGTGAGCGTCGCGCCGTCGCGGACAACTACGGCGGCAACCACCGCTTCGCCCCAGTGCGGATCGGGGATCGCAACGATGCTCGCCTCGCGGATGTGCGGATGCGTCAGCAAGACCCGCTCGATCTCGACCGGGAAGATGCTCTCGCCGCCGCTGCGAATGACTTCCTTGCTGCGTCCGACGATGGAGAGGAATCCCTCCGCATCGAACGTGCCCAGATCGCCGGTGAGCACCCAGCCGTCGCGGATGGTGCGAGCGGTCTCTTCCGGATTGCGCCAGTATCCGAGCATCGTGCACTCGCTGCGGGCGGCGATTTCGCCGACTGCGCCGGGTGCGACCTCACGACCCGCGTCATCGACGACTCGGACTTCAACGTCCAGATATGGTCGCCCCACTGTCTCCGGTTTGCGCGCCACGTCGCGGGGTCGGACGACACTGACTGGCCCGGCCTCGGTCGAGCCGTAGAGAATCACCATGTTGCGGCAACCGAAGCGGTTCATGATGTCGTGCACCTGCGCCGTGGTCATGGCGGCCGTGCCGCCACCAAGCAGGCGCAACGAGCTGACGTCGAAGCGATCGAAGTCGGGGAGTGCGAGCAGGGAGCGAAATACCGTGGGCACCGCATAGAAATACGTGACGCGCTCTCGCTCGATCGCCTCGAGAATAGCGCGCGGATCTGCCTTCGGCATGATGACCGCCGTTCCGCCGTTGTGCCAGAAGCCCAGCGGCAGCGCCCAGCCGCCCATGTGGAACATCGGGAACATGCTGAGGACGATGTCGTCCTCGTTGAATCCGAGCTGCAGATGGGAGAGCGTTCCCTGCAGGTAGTAGCTGCGGTGCGAGACCAAGGTGCCCTTGGGCGAGCCGGTGGTGCCGCTGGTGTAGAGCATGACGTGGGGATCGTGCTCATCGATGCTGATGTCGAGATCGCCATTTGACTCGGTTTCCGCCAGGCGATCGAGGCAGAGATCATCCGCGCTGTCGAGAATGTCGATTGAGATGAAGCGTCGCACCGAAGGTAAACGGCGCTCGGCGCGCAGCTCGGCGATCAAGACCGCGAATTCGTCGGCGACGAAGAAGGTTTCGGCCTCCGCATGCGTGACGATGGTGGCCACTTCGTTGGCCGTGAAGCGCGCGTTGATGGGGACGACGATCGCGCCCAGCTTGATCACAGCAAAGTAGATGATCGGGTACTCGGTGCAATTATTGGCCATGACGGCGACGCGATCGCCGCGACGCACACCCAACTGCTGCAAGGCGCGCGCGAGCTGATTGGACCGTATGTGAAATGCACCGTAGGTCACGCGGTCGGTGCCCACGATGTAGGCCGTCTTGTCACCGCGGACCGCGGCGTTGCGACGGAGGATGTCTCCAAGTAACAGCATCGCGTGCCTACTTCAGTTCGATCAGGATCTCGCGGTAGCGCCGCTGGCCGACGTTGACGGCCGTCTCGATCCCGCCGCGCGTGATGTAGCTCACCTTGCCGGGCTGCGCCTGTACTTCGATGTACTGCGTGTACTTCCCGGCGGAGTCAGGCTCGGGCGCGGCCGCGATGCGCTCGCCCTCGATTTGAACGATCAGGTAGTCCAAGTCGTGCCGATGAACGTCGGACCTTGCTCCCGGTTCGAGATCCAACTCCCATACCCGGACCCTATCGTTGTCAAGCACCAGCTTGGTGCCGATATTGCCGAGGACGCGCTTGTCCATGACGTTCATCCTTATCTGTTCTCTCGACTGATCAATATTCCGCCGCCACATCGACCACGCCGGCCAGCGGCTGGCGAGATTGATAGCGCCGCACGTTGTCGATGAAAGCGTCGATCAGCAAATCGGCCGCGCCGGGCATCGACCACGAAATGTGGGGGCTGAGCCGCACGCGCGGATGCACGTACATCCAGTGACCGTCGGGCAGGGGCTCGGGCTCAACCGCATCGAGTGATGCCATCGCCACTCGGCCGTCGTCGAGCGCCGCACGTAACGCGTCCTGATCGACGAGCGCACCGCGCGCGACATTGACGAAGTGAACCCCGGGCTTGATGACGGCGAACAGTTCGCGACTAAACAGGTGACGTGTGGCCGCCGTGGCGGGCGCCGCGATCACTACATGATCGGAAGCCGCCACGAGTTCCGGCAGGGAACGCACAACCTCGACGCCCATGATCCCCGACGACGCTGCCGAGCGACGATACGCTTGTACGCGCATGCCGAATGGGAGCGCGCGTTGTGCCACGGCCGAACCGATGCCACCGAGCCCGATCAGTCCCAACGTCTTGCCGTGCAGCGTGCCGAGGTCGGCGCGACTCCAACCCTTCTCCGGCACGGTCCGAATCCACGAGTTCGGCAGATGTTTCTCGAACGCGAGCATAGTGGCCAGCACCCACTCTGCAATTGGGAGGGCGCTGCCGCCGCGCGAGCAGGTGAGCGTTTGCCCGTCGAGAAGATGGAACGGAAACGCGTCGACGCCAGTGCCGAGCGCGTGAATCCAACGGATGCCTCGGGCGAGAACTTGGCGCAAGTTCGGCGCGGCCCACGGATAGGTGAGCAGCACTTCGCTGCGCGCATCCGAAGGCAGCTCACCCTCTGTCGGAATCGACACGAGTTCTATCTCGGGCAGCGCCGCCACCACCTTCGCGGCTACGGCGGGGCGAATTTGGTGGAGGACCTTCATAGTCGAGCCGTATTCTGACATAAGACGAACTCACCGCCGAGCGCGCCGAGACCGCCGAGCTTTGGAGCGAGAGATCATCAAGGAGCCGAACGAAAGTCCATCGCTGCGAATATCGAATTGGCTTCACGAACCATGACCGCCACCGTCACCATCGACCAGGAAACCTGCAAGGGCTGCTTGCTCTGCATTCCCGTCTGCCCGCCCAAAGTGCTGGAAATGTCCACCGCGGTGAACAGCAAAGGGTATCGCTATCCGATCCTGCACGACGGTTGCACCGGTTGCGAGCTGTGCGCCAAAGTGTGCCCGGATTTCTGCTTCGAGGTCTATCGCGAGTCACGCCCAACCGAGGCCGCGCCATGAGCGAACGGGTACTGATGGAAGGTTCCGCGGCGATGGCCGAGGCGGCCGTGCAAGCCGGGTGCAGATTCTACGCGGGCTATCCCATCACGCCGTCGACGGAGATTCTCGAGTACCTATCGGTACGCTTGCCGCAAGTGGGCGGCACTTGCATGAACGCGGAAAGTGAGATCGAAGCCATCGGCATGGTGTGGGGCGCGGCCGGCTGCGGCGTGCGCGCGATGACCGCCTCGACCGGCCAAGGCATCAGCCTGATGCAGGAGAGCTTCGCCGAGTTGGCGAACGCGCAGATCCCGGTGGTGACCATCAACATGTGTCGCGGCCAGGGCGATTACTTTCAAGCCACGCGCGGCGGCGGACACGGCGATTACCGCTTCATCGTCCTGGCGCCCGCATCGGCGCAGGAAGCCGCCGACCTTGCACAGCTCGCCTTCCACCTGGCCGACAAGTGGCGCAACCCGGTCATGATCATGGGCGACTTCCTGTTGTCGCACACCTCGGAGATCGTCGAGTTTTCTTCATCCGCATATCCCGAAGGGCCGCCGAAGCACTGGGCGATCACCGGAGCCAAGGGGCGACGTGGCATTACGCTCTCGCCGCTGGGACCGTTGGAGAAGCTCTCGACCAATGTCGCGGCGGCGTTAGCGCACGTCATCGACAAGCACGCGGCGATCAAAGCGGAGGAAGTGCGTGTCGACACCGGGTATCTTGACGACGCCGAGCTGGTCGTGGTGGCCTTTGGTTTCCCCGGACGCTTTGTGAAGTACGCGGTGCGGCTGGCACGTAACCAGGGCATGAAGGTGGGATACGTGCGGCCGATCACGCTCTGGCCGTTCCCGTCGCAGGCGGTCGCCGACGCCGCCGAGCGCGCACGGGCCGTCGCCGTGTTCGAGTTGAACGCCGGTCAGATGCTCGAGGACGTCCAACTCGCCGTCCTCGGCCGCGCCCCGGTCCATTCGATCGGCGGCATCAGCCACGATCACTCCGGCTTCGGCGTCGGCCCGCTCCTGAGTGTAGAGCACATTCTCAAGCGCATCGGGGACATCTACCCCAGAAAGGGGATGGCCGCATGAGGGAGAGCACAGACGACATACTTCAGACTACAGACTCGAGAATGGAGAAGGTCTTCGAGAAACCCGAGCTGCTCCTGAAAGGCGAACACTCGCTCTGTCCGGGCTG
>JBGOUW010000518.1:0-3594 GCA_041477755.1 Binatia bacterium | reverse complement strand
GTCAGCGTGTCGCCTGACGGCACGGCGGCCTACGTCGTGAACAAGGCTAACCAAGCGATGGCCATTGTCGACACCGTCACACCGGACACCGCTAGTCTGATGATGGATATGCAACCGGCCGACGTCGCTGTCGCTCCCGATGGACGCACTGCTTACGTCGCCGGTTGCAAGAATTTCTGCGCCACCGGCACCGTCGAGGTCTTGGACACCACCACGCGGCTGATCACGACCTCCTTCGCCGTGGGACCGAAGCCCTATCGCATCGTCCTCTCAGCGGACGGCAAACGGGCCTACACCACGAATCTCGGCGGTCCCAGCGTGTCGGTCATCGATCTCACCACCAACCAGGTCACCGCCACGGTGCCGGTGCCGATCGAACCGACCGGGTTGGCACTATCGCGCGACGGCGCACGGATTTATGTAGCGAGCCAAGTGGCGGGAACGATCACCGCAATCGATGTGGCGACCAACGCGGTGCAGGCGACGGTGAAGGTGGCCGACAACGTCCGCGAAGTCGTGGTAGCGGCGGACGGGCGGCGAGTGTACGTTTCCACGTTGCACTCCGTGATCGTGGTCGACGCCCAGTCGTTAGGCGCGCCAAGTACTAGTTGATGAAACCGATCCACGTTCGCGCCCGAACTTGGATTCACCGGGTCATCGGCGTTTGGGATTCATCGACTTCTGCGCTGAGTTGATCCACGAGCTGCTTCGCGCTCGGGTCGTCGGGGTCGACCGCCGCCAGTCGGCGCGCATACTCCAGGGCGGTGTCGCGCTTGCCGACGTCGCGGTTGATCGTCGCCAACGCCAACAACAACTCGCGGTCCGCCGGGTGCCGCGCTGCGGCGGTGGACAGCGCCACCAGTGCCCGTTCGGTCTGACCGCTCGAGTGCAGCGCCACGCCGAGCACGTAACCGAAATGCGGATCGTCCGGCCGCAGCGTCGTCGCTCGCTGGAGTGCGTCGATGGCTTCGGGCAGGCGCTTCTGACGTGCCAACAGCAGACCGAGCGCGAGCTGCAGCGCCGCGTCGTCGGGCGCGGCCGCGATCCCGGCGCGCAGTAGCCGTTCCCCGTCTGGGTCTCGCTGCTCGACGCGATAGAGGTCAGCCAAGTTCACATAAGCCGGCGTGTAACCGCGCTGCAAGGTGATGGCGGCGCGAAACTCCGCCTCGGCCTGCGCTCCCTGACCTTGTTCCGCGAAGAGCGTACCGAGATTGGTGCGCGCTTCCGGACGGTCGGCGTCGACGCGCTGGGCCGCGACGTACTCGGCCACGCCGCGATCGATGCGTGCCCGCAGCGCATCGTCGAGCCCGGCGGCCGGCACGGCGGCGAGTTGGCGGGCCGCCTCGATGCGCACTGCGCGCAGCGGATCGTCCAACAGCGGCGCAGCGAGCTTCACGCGCTGAGCCGGCGGAATCGCCTCCAGACACGCGAGCGCGGCGCGACGTACCAGCGCATCGTCGTCGCGCAGCGCGGCCTCGACGGCGCCTGCGGTGGCCGGGCTCAAGCCTGGGCGCAGCAGCTCCAGCGCGGTGGCGCGGGCGATGCCCGGCTGCGCGGTGTCGGTCACCAGCCGACTGAGCAGTGCCGCGGCATCGGGGTTCCCGCTCCGTCCGGCGTGCAACGCGCGGGCGTAGGTCTGATAGCCGGCCGGGTCGTGCCCGTACCACTCGCGCACGCGATCGCGCGCCCACTCGGCGCTGCGCTCGGCGTGGCATTGCGTGCAGGCATTGGGCGCCCCGATCTCGACCGACAAATCGGGGCGCGGCACGCGCAGACTGTGGTCGTGGCGCGGATCGACGATCATGTAGGTGCGGGTCGGCATGTGGCAGCTCGTGCACTGCGCTCCGCTCGAGTTGGCAGGATGAAAGTGATGCGCCGGATCATCGTACTTCGACGCCAGATGGCACTGCGCGCACACTGCGTTGCCCTCGGCGCGCAGCTTCAAACTGTGTGGCTCATGGCAGTCCGCGCAGCCGACGCCACTGCGATACATGCGGCTCTGCACGAACGAGCCGTACTCGTAGACCTCACCCTCGATCTGACCGTCTGCGTAGTAGAGGCCCGCAGTGAGCAGCGCGGGAAGGTACGCGTCGAGCAGCGGTTGGCCAGGCCGGTACTCGTCGCTGATGACGCTGCGCCGCGAGTGGCATGGGGCGCAGACCGCAATCGTCGCCTGCGCTTGAGCCCCGGATGCAGGTCGCGCGTTGCCGGTCTGCGCATCGATGGTCCAGCGCGCGTCGCCTGAGCGGGCGAGTCGGATGGTCAGTCCATAGTCGGAGACGGCGGGATCTTTCCCTGCCGTTGCCCACGCCAGGTGCCGCGCGCCTGGACCGTGGCAGGCCTCGCAGGCGACGTCGATCTCCGACCACGTGGTCGCGTAGTGGTTGGCGGCCGCGTCGTAGTTCTTGCGTAGGTTGGTCGAGTGACAGGCGGCGCATTGGTAGTTCCAGGTTTGATCCGGACCGGTCCAATGCAGCGGGTCGCCGGGTACGATGCGCTCATTGGGATACAACGCGAACCAACGCTGACCGCCTGATGCGGTCGGACGGGTGTCCGCGGCGAGGGTCAAACTCTGCAACCGGCCCCCGGGGAACTCGATCAAGTATTGCTGCAGCGGCTCGACGCCAAAGGTGTACCTGATCCCGAAGTTCGCCAGCTTGCCGTCGGGTCCCTCGGTGCGGACGAAGAACTTTCCGTCGCGTTGGAAAAACTTCGACGTGATCCCAAAGACCGTCAGCGACGCATCGTGGAAGTTGCCGCGGATTGTCTTGGCGTCGGCGACCTGCATCGCGCGCTCGTGGTTGGAGCCGCGCCACGCTTGCGACTGCGCGGCGTGGCATGGCGTGCAGGCCGTGCTGCCGACGTAGCCCGTGGCCGCGTCGGTGGCGGCCGACGGTGCCGCCGCGGTGGCGCTGGTGCCCACAATGAGCACAACGAGAGTGAGCGCTGCGATGAGTCGCAGCCGCATCGCCGCTGCGCGGCTGACGGTCACCGGACTGTGACTTCCACGCGTCGGTTGTTGCGGCGTCCTTGAGTGGTCGCATTGGTCTCGGCGGCGTAGGCTTCGCCGAAGCCGGTGGTGGCGATGCGCGACATCGCGATGCCCTGAGAGTTCAGGGAGGCGGCAACGTTTGCGGAGCGCTGACCAGCAAGATCCTGATTGCTCGCTTCGCTGCCGGTCGAATCGGTGAAACCCTGCACGTTGAAGCTGGCCTGCGGATAGGGCTGCATCTGCTGCACGAACCAGCGCAGTTGGCGCTGCCCATCGTCGTCGATGGCAGCGCTGCCGACCGCGAAATACACCACGGCCGCGTATTTCTGCGCTTGGGCATGCGCCAAGCTCTCCTGTTGCTGGTTGAAGCGCTGCTGCGCTTCGAGCTGCTCCGTCCGCTGTTCGTAGGAGCGCTGGTAAGCGGAGGGACAGCCGGCGAGGATCAGCATCGCCGCACCAGCGCCGATCGCAACAGCCCGCTGAACAACCCGACATGCTTCGAGACGCGCCTGTCTGCGCTCCTTAGCATGAGCGGTTCTGACCTTCTGCCACATCACGTCGTTCCTGCTCGCCCGGATATTGGGATCAGATGGTGCTGATCG
>JBGOUW010000193.1:0-8644 GCA_041477755.1 Binatia bacterium | reverse complement strand
CTGGCACGGCGCGGCAACCACACGCGGAAGGTCGACCCCTTGCCGACTTCGCTGTCGAGCGTGATGGTGCCGCTGAGCATCTCGACCAGGCGGCGCACGATGTAGAGGCCCAGGCCGGCGCCGCCGCTGCGTCGGGCCGGCGAGTGGTCGACCTGCCGGAAGGGCTCGAAGATGAGTTCAAGCGCCTCGGACGGAATGCCGATGCCCGTGTCGCTGACGCGAAACTCGACGCCGCCGTCGCGTGCGTGAGCACACACCGTGATCTGGCCCTCGTCGGTAAACTTGACGGCGTTGCCGATCAGGTTCTTCAGCACCATGCGCAGTTTGACCGGATCGGTCGACAGGGTGATGGGCTCGCTGCTGACCTCCCACTGCACGGCAAGATGCTTCTTGCGCGACACCGCTTGCATTTCGGCACCGACATCATCGAGCAGCTTGGCGATTGCCACGACCTCCTGGGTCAACGGCACCTGCCGGCTCTCGAATCGGCTGAGATCGAGCGTCGCGTTGACGAGATCGAGCAACTCCAGAGCGTTCTTGTTGGCGCGGCGCAGGATGTCGGCTTGTTCGGCCGGGACCGCGCCAAACGTACCGTCGAGCAGCAGCTCGTGGTAGCCCATGATGACGGTCAGGGGATTGCGCAACTCGTGCGACATAATGGCGACGAAATCCGAGCGGAAGCTGTCGGCGCGCTCCAGCTCTTCCACCAGCCGCGCGTTCTCCAGCGCGAACGAGCCGAGCTGCGCGATGCCGCGCGCGATGCGCAGCTGCTGCGGTGTGAACGACTCGTCGCGACTGAGGTACGAGGCGCTCAGCACGCCGATGAGCTTGCCCGCGCGTCGCAACGCCACAAACATGATTGCGTTCGTCCCCCCGGGACGGAACATCGCGAGCGCACGCCGGCCGCGGGCGTCGGCGCGCCGCACCTGCACGACCCCTTCGTGTTCGAGCCGCTCGTGCAGCGGCCGAACGAGGGAAAGCGGAAACTTCATCACTCGCATCGCTTCCCACTGCTCGGGCGTATGCCCGTGGCCGGACATAGGAACGTAGGCCTCTTCGCCGGGTTGCCAAAGGTAGATGTGACTCGCATCGCAGGGCAGCACCTCGGTCGTGAGTCGGCACAGCCGCTCCAGTACGACCGGGGTGGCCAGCGATGAAATCATTTCGCTGCCGACCCGAGCCAGTGCGGCGGCGACGTCGACGTCTTCGCGCAGTTGTTCGCGCTGGGTCTGCAGCGCCGCCTCGATGCGCTTCTGCTCGGTGAGATCGCGCGCGATGCCTTGGACGCCGACGGGCACGCCAGCGCGAAAGATCACGCGGCTATTGACTTCGAGCGGCACGCGCCGGCCGTCTTTGGCGATTATCTCCAACTCGTAGGTCGCCGTTGTCGTATCTGCCCCGGCGCGTTGCACCCAAGGCAGGACCGCGTCGAGATACTCGGGTGACACGATCTGCGCGATGGTCATCTGCAGCGCTTCAGCGCGACTGTAGCCGCTGATGCGCTCCGCAGCATTGTTGACGGCGGTGAAGTTGCCGGCGAAATCGTGCGTGTAGTTGAGGTCCTTCGCGTTGTCGAACAGCTCACGATAGCGCTCTTCGCTTTCGCGTAAGGCTTCTTCGGTGCGTTTGGCTTCGGTGATGTCGCGTGCGACGGCGTACGAGGTGCCGTCGACCATGCGCGACCCGCTCCACGACAGCCACCGATAGGAGCCGTCCTTGTGGCGGTAGCGATTGACGAAGTGGACGGCTTGATTGCCTGATTGGCGAAGGGCGCGGGTGGCCGCCACGTCGTCGGGGTGGACGAACTCGATCCACGGCCGCGCCCGCAGTTCGTCCAGCGTCCAGCCAAGGCATCGGGTCCAGGCGGGACTCAGCTCGTGGAAACGGTCGTCAGGCTCGGCGGTGGCGAGCAGTTCGGGCGAGAGCGCAAAGAAGCGGTCGCGATCCATGCGGCGTGCCTACGGATTTCTTGTAACACGCGAGTGCCGCCTTCGAGAGGGGGCCGCGTCGAAAGGGCCTAGGCTCCTCGCGTCAGGTGGAGGAGGGCGCCGACGAGGCCACCCAGTAACAGCAGAGCGTTGGCGATTGCGGTCAGCAAGGCGCCGGCGGAACGCTGCTTGGGATCAGCGACGTAACCACGCGCGTAGATGGCACGCGCGGCGATGAACACCAGCCCGAGCGCGGTACCGATTTCGGTGCTCACATAGGTCGCGAACATCCACAGCGCCGGGAAAAATATGACGAGCTGTTCGAGCGTGTTCTGGTGCACCCGGAAGTGGCGTTCGAAGATCGGATGGCCGGTGGTGGCCGGCGCCTCGACGCCATAGCGTCCGCGCGCTTGTCCAACTTGCACGCCGAAGATGAAGTACTCGATCAATGCCAACGCAGCTACGATCGCGACTGCTTCCATATCAGATCCCTCCGGTGCTGGGCGCCTCTATTCGGCGCGCGTGGTCGCGTGTCATCTCACTGTAGCACGCGCGCCAGTGCCATCTGGTGCTGGCCTTCCCAGCGTTGTAGGCGGGCGCGGTAGCGGGCGCGCAGAGCGGGTGCGCCCGCGGCGATGTCGTTCTGTTCGCTCGGATCGCCGTGTCGGTCGAACAGTTGCTCGGCATCGACGTGCGGCGTGTAGACGTAGCTGTAGTGGGCATCGCGCAAGCCAAACCGCGCCACGCCGTTCTCGGTAAAATTCATCACCGTACGATTCGGATCCTCGCGCAGCAGCGACATGCCGTCCCCGGGTTCAGCGTCGGTCATCCCGAGAATGTCGAGGATCGTCGGTCTGAGATCGACCTGCGAACCCAACTGCGCGATCCGTGGCGGCAAGCCGAGTCGGCGCGGGTGCAGAATGAAGCACGGGATGTGGACGTTCTCTTCGTAAATCGCACCGGCATGGCCGAAGGTGTTGGGATGCTCGCCGAAGGCCTCGCCATGATCGCCGAGGACGAGCAGAAGCGTGTTCTCGGCCACCCCAGTCTCCTTCATCCACTCATACAACTCGGCCAGCAGGCGGAGGTTGTAGTCCACCAAACGATCGTACGCTTTGTGAGCGTCGGGTTCGGCTGACTCGCCAGGAATCATGTCGATCGAGTAGGGATGGTGCGGGTTGCTGGTGGCAGCGATGATGAAGAACGGGCGCTGATCGCGCGCGCTGAGCGTTTGCTTGAGTTGATCGAGCAGCAAGCGATCGTCGTAGCCCCAGGGCAGCAGCGCGTAGTTCTCCTTGCCCTGCCAGTCGTTGGAGTCGAGCACCTCGTCGAAGCCGCGCGCGGCAAAGCTGCGCACGCTGTCGTAGTTGAGGTCGGCGGTGACGAACAAGTGCGTCGCGTAGCCGGCGCGACCGAAAAGCTGCGCCATCGAGTCAGCCACCACCGCTTTGCCCGCGCTGGTCCAGAAGGCCCCGATGTACGGATAGACGCCGTAGAGGATGGAGAACATCGCGTGCGCGGAGGTCGGCACCGGCGCGTATACGTTGTCGAACACGACCGTCTCATCGCGGAAGCGCAGCAAGCCGCGGCCTGCCGGTGCGGCGAGGTTGTAGAGTGCGACGCTCGGCGCGCGGGTTGATTCGAGCAGGAAGATGAGCACGTTGGTCGGTCGCTCGGTGGCGTAATAGCGCTGGTGCGCGGCGCTGACTTCGGGTGCCACGGCGAGATCCGAGCCCAGATTACTGGCTTGCCAGACGTGTTCCTGATGATTGCCGGCCACCAACCACAACAGGGGGTGCGGCGTCAGCATCGCATCCGTCACGATCGGCTTCGGTGCCGCAATGGCGAACGACGCGGTCACCAAGAGTCCGGCTAAAGTTGCGAGGCCGATCGGTCTGGCCCACGACCAGTCGAACCGCCACACGAACGGACCCAAGCAGTAGCCCAGCGCGGCGAGTTGCAGCCCGGTTGTGACCTCGGGGACTTCGAGCACATTCGCCGCGGTCACGACGTGCCGAGTCCAACCGATCATCCGCACTTCGTCCGGTCCGAGTGGCGTCATGAAGAGCGCGAAGTGTGCGAGACCGAAGATTTCGACGATGGACAATCCCGGCAAGATGATCAGCCCGAGCGTCCAGGCGACGGCCCGCGACGCGACGCCGGGACGCGGCACGGTGCGGCGCCACAGCAGCACCATGATCACCAGCGCTGCAAACACCGAGATCTCCTGTCCACAGAAGAGCAGCAGGTGCAAACAGTTGGCAAACAGGCGGCCACCGGCGAACCAGCCAGACGCGTACTCCGCCGTCAGTCGCATCTCACTGAACTTCACGTACAGGCTGACAAGGAAGAATGTGACCAGCTGGCCTAGGAGCCAGGTGAACGGGCGCGCCAACACTGCGCGATAGCGCTGGCAGCAGCCGGCGACCCAAGCGGTCGCCGAGGATACGGCGGTGACCATGAAGTAGCGCGAGGCTACTGCGAACCGACCGAATTGGTCAAGCGTGACCACTCGGCCGCAACGCGGGCATCCCGCCGAGCCTTCCGAGCAATCGCCTTGTCCTCAATGCCGCACGTCGCGGACATCGAAGTAGACCACGCGTTCGCGTTCACAGGTGTGGCATTCGAGGTGGACGACGCGCAGTTGGCCGCGTGAGCCTTCGCCGCGTATGGAGAAGCGGTCGCCGCATTGACAGTGTTCGCGCAGTAGGGCGGCGTCAATCTCGCCGTAGTCGGCGACCGCGATGGGGCTGGCCTCGCTGCGGCCCGGACGCGTCGCCTCGCGGCGCCATGTGCGCGCCTTGCGCCAGCCGACGATCAATACGGCCAGCAACACCGCCAACCCAAGCGCACTGCCGATCACATGCGCGCTCCCCCCGGGTGATGGACTCGCGGCGCGGCGTTCACCCGGATTGGGGCAGGTCCTTGAGGCCTACGCGGGGTGCGCCCACTAGCGCCACCATCTTGCCCTCGGGCGCCTTGTTCTCATGCATGAGCTGATGACAAAGCGGAATTTCCTCGAATTTGAACGTGCGTGCCAAGCAGGGATCGATCTTGCCGTCGAGCACGAGCTGATTGAACGCGTATGCCTGATCGTCGTTGGCGAAGTGGGATCCTTGGAAGCGCTTCTGCCGCATCCAGAGATAGCGCAGATCGGCGACCGCGTTGTAGCCGGTGGTGCCGGCACAGATGACCACCATGCCGCCGCTGTCGCATACGAAGATCGAAGTCGGAACGGTGTCCTCACCCGGATGCTCGAAGACGATGCGCGGACTGCGGCGCTCGCCGAGGATGTCCCAGATGGCCTTGCCGAACGCGCGGCACCCCGCCGCCCACTTGTTGTACGCCTCAGTGTCCTTCCAGTGCGGCATCATGCCCCAATGGCTGAACTGCTTGCGGTTGATGCAGCCCTTGGCGCCGAGCTTCATGCAGAAGTCGAACTTGCGATCGTCGCCCACGATGGCGATGGGAACGCCGCCTTGCGCCTTCACGATTTGGATCGCCATACAGCCGAGGCCGCCTGACGCACCCCACACCAGCACGACGTCGTTCGGCCGTACCGTGTGCGGCGGCCACGCCATCAGCATGCGATAGGCGGTGGCGCCGACCAGCGTGGGCGCGGCGGCTTCTTCCCACGTGAGGTGCTTTGCCTTCGGCATGCACTGATGCGCCTGCACTTTGGTGAACTGCGCGAAGCTGCCCCAGTTGGTCTCGTAGCCCCAGATCTTGAACGACGGGTCGAACATCGGATCTTCGCCCGCCTTCACCGTCGCGCAATCGCGCTCCCACACGCCGCAATGAATGACGACCTGATCGCCGACCTTCACGCTGGTCACGTCGCGACCGACCGCGTAGACGATGCCGGAGGCGTCGCTGCCGCCGATGTGAAAATCGCTCGGATCATAGTTCGACTTCTGCCGCGCGGCGATGACATTGACGGGCGAGCCGAGCGCGGCCCATACGTTGTTGAAGTTCACGCCCGCCGCCATCGTGTACACGAGCGCTTCGTCGGGCTTGAGATCAGGCACAGCGACCTTCTCCACCTGGAAGGCCTTGGTCGGCTCGCCAAAGCGATCGGCCCGGATGAGCTGGCCGTACATGTACTTGGGAACCTGACCCACCGGTGGGACTTCGCCGATCTCGTAGAGTTCCTTCGCGCTCATGCTGGTCGTCCTTTCGTTGCGGCGTCAGAGTTTGGGGCCACAGCGGTCGCGCCCGATCTACCGTGGGGCGTCGGCGAAGGCAACTGACGGGGCGCGCGATTGAGTGCGATGATCTCGCAGACTAAGAGGATGAGGACGATGCCGCTCGTACGCTTACAATGGCTTCGCCAGTTTCTTGCCCGGATGGGGCTGGTCGTGTTCGGTCTCGGCATGGCGCTGTTGGTCGCAGAGGCCGCGCTGCAGCTCGGCACGCTCGTCCTGCGGGCGACCGGCCGTGACTTGCCGGCATCCTGGAGCACCAGCCACCACCGCGTGCTCTGTTTGGGCGACTCCAATACCTACGGGCTGTACCTGTCGCGCGCGCAAGCGTATCCGCAGCAGCTGGAGAATCTGTGGAATTCGCAACCATCGCGGCCGCCAATCGAAGTGTTGAACCTCGGCTTTCCTGGCATGAGCTCTTCAAGGCTGCGAAACCAGATCATCGAGATGGTGCGGGTCTTTCGTCCCGAAGTCGTCACCGTGATGGTCGGTGTCAACGACTACTGGACCGTGCCGGACAGAACTGATGCGCCGATGGAAAATCGTAGCTTCGACGACGCGTTGTGGCGCGTTTCACGCGTCTATCGCTTGCTGTTCATGGTACGGCGCGCTTGGCGGGCACCATCGCTCGACATTCCACGTAATCCGATTCCCGATCCGAATCCCGCCACCGCGCGATACGGTACCGCCGAGTTTGATCTGGGTTTTGACAAGGCGCAACTAGGCATGCGCAAAGCGATGGAAGATCTGTGGCGCCCGGCACTGGCGGCCAACTTGACTGACATCGCCGCGGTCGCGCGCGAGTTAGGCAGCGAGGTGATAGTTCTCACCTATCCCGGGCCCCGTGGACCCTACGCCGCCGCCAGCACGGTGATCCGTGAAACCGCCGCTGCAGACGGCGTGAAGCTGATCGATACTGCCGAGAGCTTTGCCCCAAACTGCGTGCCCGGCCCATGCCCGGATTTGTTGTTCCCCGATCAGCATCCAACCGCGAAGGGGCACGCGCGGATCGCCGAGGCGTTGGGGGCGCGATTGAGTCAGGAGGCGGGCTGGTAAAGGCATTCGCGAGCGCCGCGGCGGTTGACTCGCAGACGGGGCTTTGGTTGTGTCGGCCCATGCCGATCTACGAATACCTCTGCGGCGACTGCGGGAATCCATTTGAAGAAGTCGTCCGATCGTTCGACGCCACGGTGAGTTGCCCACACTGTGCCGGTGGCCAGATCGAGCGACAGCTCTCGGTGTTCTCGTCGCAGAGCGCGGGCGCGCTGTCGTCGAGCGACGCGGCTACGCGTGGCGGCAGCTTCAACGGTGGCAGTGGTTGCGGTGGCGGCTGCGGCTGATGTGGCGGCGTCATGCGAGCCGCGTTCTGCGTTGCCCCGCGCCAGTTCGAGCTGCGTGACGTTGCCCAGCCGACGCCCGGTCCGGGCGAGGCCCTGATCAAGATCCATAACTGCGGCATCTGCGGCAGCGATCTGCACTGGTATCACGGCGGCGGCCTCCCTATCCCGCCGGTATGCCCCGGCCACGAAATCAGCGGTGAGGTGGCCGCGCTAGGTAGCGGTGTGCGGGGCGTGCGCGCGGGCGACCGCATCGCGATTGAACCGCTGCTGGTGTGCCACGAGTGTCGCTACTGTCGCAGCGGCGAGTACCAACTCTGCCGTCGGATGCGCATTCGCGGCATTAGTGCGGACGGTGGCTTTGCCGACTACGTGAGCATGCCGGCGTCCGCCGTCTTCCCGCTGCCGTCGTCGTTGGACTGGGAGCTGGGTGCGATGGCCGAGCCGATGGCGGTGTGCGTGCACGCGCTGCGTCTGGCAGCCCTCCCGTTGGGTGCGCGCGTCGTAGTGCTGGGTGCCGGCACCATTGGCTTGTTGTCGATCGTTGCCGCCCGCGCTGCGGGTGCGGCCGAGGTGTTGATCAGTGCGCGCTACCCGCACCAACGTGCGGCGGCCGAACGGCTCGGTGCGCGCGTGTTTGCCGCGACCAGTGAAGGCGCGGTCGAATTGATCGACTACGCCTATCAGAATCCCGTGGATGCCGTGATTGAAACCGTCGGCGGCGTGGCGGACACGCTCAACGACGCGATGCAGCTCGTTCGGGCGGGGGGCGTCGTGATCGTGCTCGGCGTGTTTACTGGCCCAGTGACGTGCAACGGGCTGCTGCTGGTGTCGAAAGAAGTCCGCATCGTCGGCTCGCTGACCTATAGCCGGGTTGGTATGCTGGCTGAATTCGAGATTGCGTTGCAGCTCCTCGCCGAGCATCGCACCCGCTTGCGGCCATTGACCACGCACACCTTCTCGCTCGATCGCATCAGCGAGGGCTTTGCCGCGGCGAGCGACAAAAACTCTGGCGCGATCAAGGTGAGCATCGCGCCGTGACTCTGTTCGTGCGCGGAGAGCAAGGCTCCAGCTGAGCCGCGCGGCTCATGGTGGAGTTCGTGCTGAGCTTTTCTTTCTTGTCCCACCTGAGTAAGACAGCCACATCATGCCGGACATGGATTGGGGCAAGTCTCTT
>JBGOUW010000212.1:0-8069 GCA_041477755.1 Binatia bacterium | reverse complement strand
GGCCGAACGCGACGAGCAGGTCGATGTGCTGCAGCGCGAGGTCGGCCGTTTGCAAACACGCACGGGAGAGATGGAAGCCACCATCTCACGCCTCAGCGTTGCGAGCGGCGGCGCCCCTGCCCCAGCGTCGGCCGCGGCTGACACTCCAGAGACCCGCGCGGCGGCGGCCAAAGTCGAAGCCGACGCCACGGCCGCCCGCGAGCAGTTGGCGACCGTTGAGGAGAATCTTGCGAAGGAACGCCGGCGGCGGGAGAGTGTCGAGGTGGAGCTGACGAAGCTCAAGGCGGAGACATCGAACGCACCACTCGCCGTTGCGCCGGTCCCTGCTCCACCCGCCGCCGACGCGGCATTGCAGCAAGCGCACAACGAGCTCGATCAGCTCCGCGCGCGCCTCGCTGACGAGCGCGCCGAACGCGATCGACTCGCTACGCAACTCGCAACGCTGCAACAGCAACCCGTACCCGCTCCCGCCGCTGATGCCCCCGCACCCGATGCGGAGATGCAAAAGCGACTCGTGGAGCTGCAGGCGCACCAGGATGAGATCGTCGCCAGCGCCAACCGCGATCTCGCTACCAGCCGCGAACGCGAAGCGGCGTTGCAAACGGAACTCAAAGGCGCGCAGGAAGAGCTGACACTGGCGAAGACGCGTGCGAGCCAGGTCGCGGTTCCGGTCGCCTCGCTTCAGGAGTCGCTAGCGGAGAACCAAGCGCTGCGCGCGCAGGTGACCGAGGTACAGCGGCGGAACGAGGAGCTCGGCTCCAAGCTCAAGACCGCGGAGCGGGTCGCCGATCTGATTTTCAAGATGCGGGCGGGCCAAGTTGAGGCGGTGCCGGCCCCCCGGCGGGCACGTCCGAAACCCAAACATCGTCGAGTCGCGCCGGCCGCAGCGGATTCAACCGAAAGTTTTGCACCCGCGGCAGCACCACTTCATATGCCACCGGGTGATACAGCGGCACCCATGGCGCCTGCGCCAGGATCACTCGCTCCGCCCGTCGCAGCAGCTGCAGCCGCTCCGCCGGTTCCACGGTAAGCGCCGCCCGATCGAGCAACGCGTCGACGTCGGCGTTGCTGAAGAACGCATCGTTATTCGAGCCACGGTTCTTCGAGTGGAAGAGCACTTCGAGAAAATTGCTCGGATCAGGAAAGTCCGCCTCCCAACCAAGGAGAAACATCGGCACCAAGGACGGCGTCTTCACCGCCTGGAGGAACGGGCCCCAAGCGATGGGTTGAATCTCCGCGCGAATACCGACATCGGCGAGATCTTGTTGGATCGCTTGAGCGAGTCGCCGACTGTCTTCGTCCGAACGCACCCAGAGCGTCGTCTGCACCCCGCTCGCGTAGCCCGCCTCGGCGAGCAGTGCGCGTGCCCGGGCCGGATCGAAATCGTAGCCCGGCACGTCGGGATCGTAGCCCGGCATGTTCGGCGGCAAGATGCCCTTCGCCGCGACGCCGCGATCGTTGATAAGGCGGAGCAGCTTGCGCTTGTTGATCGCGTGATTGACCGCGCGGCGCACGCGCACGTCCGTGAACGGCGCGATCTCACAGTTCAGCCCGAGGTATTGCGTCCGCAGCGACGTCTCTTTGTGCAACAGTGGCGTGTAACGCGGATCGCGGCTGACGCGCGGAAACTCCGGCGGTGGGATCGAGGTGACATCCAACTCCCCCGCTTCGTACTTGAACCACGCGAGCTGATCGTTGAGACCGACGGCACGCGCGACGCCCTCGAGTCGCGGCAATCCCGGCATGAAGTACGTCGGGTTACGCGCCAGCAGCAGGCGCTGCCCGGTGGACCACTGACGCAAGACGAACGGCCCACTGCCGATCGGATGGCGCGTGAAATCTTCGCCCCATTCGGCTACCGCCTCGCGCGGCACGACGGCGGCAAACTGCAGCGCCAGCTTGTGCAAGAGCAACGGATCGAAGCGCTCGAGCTCGATCTGTAGCTGGTGCTCGCCGAGCACCTGGAGGCCCCTCACTTCGCTGGCGCGCCCAGCCACAAAGTCCGTGGCACCGGCGATCCTGGTGAAGAATTCGATACCTTGCGAACGCGTCCCCGGCGTCAGCACCCGCTCGATGGAGAACTTGACATCGGCGGCGAGCAATGCCCGGCCGTTGCTGAAGCGCACGTCGTCACGCAGATCGAAGGTGTAGGCGAGGCCATCGGAGCTGCGAACCCACGAACGCGCCAACTCCGGGATCAGCGCGCCGCGATCGTCGTAGTCCAGCAATGTGTTGAAAAGCATTTGTTCGAAGAACCACGACGTCGTGTCGTAGCCCAGCGCGGGATCCAGAGTGGGAACCTCATCCACGCCGGCGAGCCGCAGGTAGGTCGCGGGCACGTCGGTGGACGCACCCCGACTGCAGCCGAGCAGCAGGGTCAGCAGGCATAGCAGTGCGCGCACGCTCACGCGCTCCGCCGCTCGAAGCGCGCGAGCAGGCCGTAGCCGAGGAAGTTGAACCCGACGACGGCAAACACGATCGCGAGACCGGGAAAGAGCATGAGCCAGGGGGCCGTGCGGTAGAAGGTCTGACTGTCGCTCAGCATGCGGCCCCAGCTGGGTGTCGGCACCGGCACGCCGAGGCCGAGATAGCTCAGTCCAGCATCGAGCACGATCGCCCCAGAGGTGGCCAGCGCGGCCATGACGATGATCGTCGGGAGCGCATTGGGCAACAGGTGCCGCAGAATGATGCGAGTTGGATTCGCGCCGAGTGCACTGGCTGCCAGCATGAAGTCGCGCTCGCGCAGCGTGAGCACCTCCGCGCGCACCGTCCGCGCGATACCCGACCAGCTCACCAAGCCGATGACGAGCAAGATGGAGGTCAGGCCCGGCCCAATGATAGCCACCAGGGCCAACGCGAGCAGCAGATCCGGCAACGCAAGGACCACGTCGGTCAACCGCATCAGCACCATATCCACATGCCGTCCGAAGTAGCCGGCGAGCAGGCCAACGGCGGTGCCGACGCTCATCGCGATGACGGTGGCCGAGCCGGCGATGATCAAGGAAACGCGCGCGCCGTAAATCAATCGACTCAGCACGTCACGGCCCAACTCATCGGTGCCTAGCCAATGATCGGGCTGGGGCGCGAACGGCTCGCCGAAGCTGTCCGCCACCGCCCGCACTGGATCGTACGGGGAGAGCCACGGAGCGCCGAGCGCGACCAGCGCCATCAGCAGCACCATCGCGCCGCCGATCCACGCCAGCCGTTGCTGCGCCTCGCCGTGGATCTCGCTCATGCAGGCAACCGTATGCGTGGGTCGATCACGAGGTAGAGGATATCGATCAGCATGTTGGCGACCACAACCAGCAACGCGCTGAACTGGACCGTGCCCATGATCATTGGAATGTCGAGATTGAAGACGGCGTCGACGGCCAAACGCCCGAGCCCCGGCCAGTTGAAAACGGTTTCGGTAAGGACGACGCCCCCCATTAGGCCGGCGAAATCCAAACCGACCAGAGTCGTGACAGGAATGAGCGCGTTGCGCAACGCGTGTCGACCATACACCGCCACCGGTCCGAGTCCTTTCGCCCGCGCGCTGCGCACGTAGTCTTCGTTCACCACTTGACGCATGTTGGTGTGAACGATGCGCCCGTAGTATGCCGCATACCGCAATGCGAGGGCACTCGCGGGCAGCAGGACAAAGCGCAGACCACCGAATCCACCCAGTGGCAACCAGCGTAGGCGATATCCGATGACATCAAGCAACAGAATGCCGAGCCAGAAGACCGGGACTGAGAGAATAGCCAGCGAGAGCACGAGCACGCCGATATCCACGCCGCTGCCAACGCGCAGTGAGGTGAAGGTACCGCTCGCGATCCCAATCACGATGGCGAGGGCGAGGCTGCTGAGGGCGAGAAAGAGTGTAGCCGGAAGCCGCTCGATGATCGCATCGCGCACGTTCTCACGCGTAACGTAAGAACGACCCAGGTCGCCGCGCACCAATCGCGCAAGGTAGCGCCCGAATTGCACGGCCACCGGTGCGTCCAGTCCCATTTCGTGCCGAATCAACTCCAGCGTTTCGCGGTCGGCTTTCGGTCCGGCTACGGTGCGCGCGGGGTCGCTCGGGACGACGAACGCCAGGACGAAGGTGAGCGCACTGACGCCGAAGAGAATGACCACGGCCCAGCCAAGTCGCTGTAGAAGCAGCATCGCTACTCACCGGCCGACGGCGCTCACGCGTCCAACCGCCGGGCGACCAACGCCGCGGCGAAGGTCAGTCCCGCCAGCGCGGCAGAAGCGAGAAACCAACGCCCGACCGCGGGCGTGTCGAAGAGGAACATCAGCACTAGCAGAGCCAGCAGCAACGACGCCGTGGCCGCAATGCCGAGGCGCAGACACGCGCGTGCGACCGAGCCCACGGCGCTGCACGCCCTTCAGCGGCTGCGCTTGGGACTCGGATCGCCGCCGAAGATGCGCTCGTTCTCGCGCGCGTCCTCGGCGAGCTCCTTCGCCCACTTGCGATCACGCCGAGGCGCCTGGCGAAACTCTTGGTAGAGTTCGCGCGCCAGCTCTACACGGCTTACGCCTTCGGGTGCGAGCATGATGTCGACCTGCGCACTGGCCAGGTCGAACGAGCTGTGGACGATCGCGTCGGGATCCATACCGAGTTCGCTCAGAATCTGACGGATCACAGCGGCGTTGGTCTTGAGGCGCTTGGCGACCTGATGGATGTTTTGAAACGCGTAGCCGTTGTCGGCCGTGATGCCGAGATGGTAAGCGCAGAACAACTCGAAGGCATCGATGCCGTTGCGTTGCGCGAGCCCGGTGTTGACAACCTCGCGTCTGGGTTCCGGCCGCGCCGGACGATTTCGCTGTCGCCAATTCATAGCATCGGAGTGTAGTCGAACGCGGCGTCTGCGGAAAGAGTGCGATGCCTGAAACGCAAACCGGGCTGGCAGCGCGCGCTACCAGCCCGGGTGGTTTGGGGGTGGAGGGTCTCGCCTAGCCGCGTGGCTTCGGCGGGAGCACCAAGGTGTTGCATTCGATCGGGCCGGTGTTCAGGGCCTCGCCATTTGGTCCAGTGGCGGTCACGCCGACATGGATGAAGGCGTTACCTTTGCCCGAACCTTGGCCCTGCCAACGGAACCGTGTCCGGCCACCATCGCGCAGGGTCCCGACGGAGTCTGGGTTTGGACCGTTGTTGATCGAGAGGGTCGCCGTCCCGGTCGTCTCAATGTCAGGGCCAAACGGAGTCACGTTGGTGAGATCGCCGCCGGTCCCATTGATGATCAACAAGCGGAACGAGGCGAGGATCTTTCCGTCTACGACGGTCGCTTCACAGAGACCGATCAGCTTGCTGGCGTCGAACGGCGGCGGCGGTGGCGCCTCTTGGCCTACCGTGCCGCAGTCGACCTCACCCGTATCGAGTTCTTCACCGCCCGCGCCACGCGCGGTTGCGCTCGCGGTGATCGAGACGTTGCCGGCTCCGCTGAGTTGCCCACCCCACTTGAAGGACGCCTTGGTGCGATCAGCGACCGAAGCATAGGCACCTGGAGACGGCCCGTTGGTAATGTTGAGCGAAGCAGTGTCGCTGGCGGTGATCGTCGGCCCGTGAGCGCGCACGTTGGTCACACCAGCGCCCGTTCCATTGTTTACGGTCAGGAAGATCCCGACGTTCGCGCCACTTTGCATCGTGTGGCAGCTTGCAGTAAAGCCCGCCGGATTGATTGGTTCCGGCGGCGCCACGGTGCGGGTCGGGCCCGGTGGTACCGGGGTCTTGGTCGGTTCTGGAACGCGCGGCGTGCGCGTCGCTTCTGCCGGTACTGCGGTCTTGGTGGGCTCTGGAATGCGCGGCGTGCGTGTCGCGGGCGCCGGAATTGGGGTGTTTGTCGGTACCTCGGCGGTTGTGATCGGATCGCATTCGGCTTGCGTCTCAATTACCTGCCCATTGGCGGTCATTCGAGCACCAACGGTAACCCTGCTCTGACCGCTGCCGCTCTGGTCGCCCTGCCAGCGGAAGCGCGCGTTGTTACCCGAAGCGACCGAGGAGAAGCGACCCGGCACTGCAGATCCGAGGTTCAATAGCGCAGAACCAGTCGAAGTGACCTGAGGATCGAGCGGCGTAACATCAGCAAGTTCAACGCCGGTCGTGTTGCTGATCAGTAGCGAAATCGTCACGCTGTTCCCGTTCTGCGTGAGGAAGCAAGCCGACGAGAGTTCGCCCACTGTTGGCGGCTCAGTAGGTGGCACTGGTGTGCGTGTCGCCTTTGGCGGAACCGGAGTGTGCGTCGGATTGGGTTCCTTCGGTGGCCGCAGGCCCGCCGGCGTGCGTGTCGGCCGAATGTGGGGAGTCTGTGTCGGCGGTCGGGTCAGCAAGACCCGAGGTGTATTGGTCGGTGCTGCCGTCCGGGTGGGTTTCACTGTAGCGCGTGCTCGCGGCGTCTTGGTCGATGCCGGCGTACGTGTCGGTTCCGGAGTGGCCCTCAGGCGTGGTGTATCGGTCGGGACGGCGCTGACGGTGATCGGGTTACACGTCACCGTACCGGTTGTCACGGTCACTCCGCTCGGCGTTTCGGCCGTCACATCGGTTGATAGCGTGAGCGTCCCCGCACCCGACAGTGAACCCTGCCACTTGAAGCTATGCGCATTGTTTCGGATCAGGACGCGTCGCATCGTCGGAACACTCACGATGCTGAACGCTGCATTGCCCGTTGCGTCGACGTTTAGACTCGAGGCCGTCAGGCCGGTCAGATCAACGCTCGATCCGTTGAACGCCCGGACCTCTACGGTCACTTGATTCCCGCCCTGCAGGACGGTGCACGTCGCACTGAAGCCCTCTAGCGCGGAACCGTGAAGTTGCGCACTGACTCGACTCCCGAGTCCCAAGCTCCCTACAAGTACGGCAACGCTCGCCGAAACCCATATTCTTCGCATCATACTAACCCCCCTAGGCACAGGGCCCGCACATTGAGTTGGCAATACGCTCCAGCGGACCGATCCAAGCGACAAACTGACATTGCCCAAATGACTGGTCGTATGTCAAGTGTTTTTTGCGTTGTTGCCTCGGCTATCCCCCTGGAGGACGGCTGGTGGGTCGGCGGCTAGGGTACCGGGACGCCACATTATCCTTGACATGCGACGGTCTCTCCGCGAAGAATCGGCGACCTTTCAGAGACGGGGTGCGCTGATGAAGTGGTCGCGGCTGTTCGTTCTCTCCTTCCCTCTCACGTTGACGCTCGCGAACTCCGCAGTTCGCGCTGGAGAGCCAGCCACGCCGCACGGCGTCGACATCATCATCAGCAACGCGACGGGCCATCCCAATGGCACGACCACCGTCACCGTTCGCTTCGTACCCGGCGTCGATGACGCGGCCGCGGGGGGTCCCGATGAGATCTCGGTGCTGAGATTCAGCGTGAATTACTCCGGGCTCGAGATTGACGCGACCGATGTCAACAACGACGAGATTCCCGATGCCGTGCAATTCAACCCAGACGGGAATTCGATTCTGACCGCATCATTCTCGGCGCCGGTCTCACCGCCGCTGATCGATTCGGAACCCGGCCAATTGAACGTACTGATTTCGAATGCACGCCGCAACGCGGTCCTTCCCAGTGCGACGTTGCTAGCCATCACGTTTCGTATTCCCGCTCAAAGCGCGCTCGGGGACATCCCGCTGTCGCTCACCAACGTGAACGCAAAAGACAAACTGAGTGTGGATCAACCGATCGACGAAGCCGTACCTGGCGTGATCACCGTGATCGCCGCGCCCGCGAGCGAAACCCCGACGGCAACCGCCACGCCGACGAAGCCGACGGCCACGCCGACCGCAACCTTTACGCGCCCGCCTCCAACGCCGCGCCCCACGCGAACGCCCGCGCCACCCACACCGGGCGAGCACACGCCGCCGGCAGGTATCGACTTGAGCGTTCACGGCCAAAACGGTGGCTGTGCGATTGCGGGAGCAAGCGGCGCGCACGGCTTCGCCATGATGTTCGGCGCGCTGCTTGCTGCGGTGCGACGGCGGCGCGAGGCACACTAGCGCACCGTGAGCGACCATCACGCTCCCGAGCTTCCGCCGCGCCGATCAATTCGCCTCTTGCCATGGACAGTCGAACTGATGCAAAGTAGGC
>JBGOUW010000296.1:0-6439 GCA_041477755.1 Binatia bacterium | reverse complement strand
GCGGATGGCGTAGTCGATGTCGCTCGGGTAGACGGGGTAGCCGCTTTCCAGCAAGCCGTAGAGCTGCTTGAGCACGCGCCCGGCGAGCTCGCGCTCGACTTCGTCGCCGCTGACGAACAGCGAGTGGTCGCCGCTACCGACGCGCACGCCGAGGGCGCGTTCAATCGTCTTGAGATGTTCGTCGTTGTTGCCGAGCAGCGCGTGCAGCAGCTTCGCGTCGTGGAAGCGGAGTTCGAGCGGGGCGGGGGCGGCGGAGGTCTCCAACGTAGGACTCGCTCCTTATTCGAACAGCTTGCGTGCAGCCGCAAGGGCATCGTCGATCTTGGACGGGTCCTTGCCGCCGGCTTGCGCCAACTCCGGCCGGCCGCCGCCGCGGCCACCGACGATGGGCGCGATCTCCCCGATGAGCTTGCCGGCGTTGACCTGCGCGGTGAGATCCTTGGTCACGGCGGCGAGCAGGCTGACCTTGTCATCGCTGCCGCTGGCGAGAATCACCACACCGCTGCCCATGCGATCGCGCAACGCGTCGGCCATTTCCAGTAGCCGCTTGCCGTCGACACCGTCGACCTGCGCCGCGACGACCTTGAAGCCGGCCTTGCTAGTGAACGCGTGGTTGAGCAGATCCGCGCTCTGTGAGCCGGCGACTTGCGAGCGAAGCTGCTGCAACTGCTTCTCCAGCTCGCGTTGTTGGGCGAGCAGCCGCTCGACCTTCTCCGCAACCTCGGTTTCGCTGCCTTTCACCAATTCGCCGAGCTGGCGCAGGGTCAGCTCGCGGGCGCGAATCGAGGCCAGCGCGCCGGCACCGGTCATGGCTTCGAGGCGGCGCACGCCGGCGGCGACCCCGGCTTCGCTGCGCACCTTGAACACACCGATGTCGCCGGTGCGCTGCACGTGCGTACCACCGCACAGCTCGGTGGAGAACTCTCCCATCTTCACCACCCGCACGCGGTCGCCGTACTTGTCGCCAAAAAATGCCAGCGCCCCGCGTTTGATGGCATCGTCGTAGGCCATCTCTTCGGTTACCACGACGGCATTCTCGCGAATGTGCGCGTTGGTCTGCTCTTCGATGGCGACTAGCGTCGCGGCGTCGATGGCGTCGGGATGGGTGAAGTCGAAACGCAGCCGCTCGGGCGCGACCAGCGAACCAGCCTGGCGCACGTGCGTACCGAGGCGCTCGCGCAACACCGCGTTGAGGATGTGGGTTGCGGAGTGATTGAGCCGCGCAGCTTCTCGCCACTCGCGGTCGATCGTGAGCCGCACGCGCTGGCCGCGGCGGAATGCGCCGCGGCGTACGGTGCCGATGTGCACGGTGAGATCGGCTCGTGGCTTCTGCGTGTCGGTGACGTCAATCAACCCGCCGTCACCGGCTTCGATCTGGCCGCGATCGCCAACCTGGCCGCCCGATTCGCCGTAAAAGGGCGTCGCGGCGGTGATCACCTGCACGGCATCGCCGGCGCGCACTTCGCTGCACTCGTCGGCGTCACGATACAACGCGAGGATTTCCGACTCGGCTTCGTTGACGTGATCGCCGGCGAAGCGAGTAACGAAGGCGCCGTGCGTGATCACCGCTTCGGCACCGGCTTTGCGCGCGTCGCGGCCGCGCTGGCGTTGCTCGGCCATGGCGCGATCGAAGCCGTCACGATCGATGCCGACACCGTCTTCGCGCAGGATGTCTTCGGTCATATCGAACGGGAAGCCGTAGGTGTCGTAGAGCTTGAAGGCGACGTCGCCGGGCAACACCGTGGCGCGTCGTTGACGCAAGGCTGCACGCTCGCCGTCGAGGAGGGCCATGCCCTTGTCGAGGGTTTCGGCGAAGCGCTCCTCTTCGGTGCGAATCACTTCTTCGATGTAGCCGTGGCGCTCGATGATCTCGGGATAGGCCGTACCCATCGACTCGGCGACGGCTTTGGCCATGTGCCACAGATACGGTTCGGTGAACCCGAGCTGGCGTGCATGGCGCGCGGCGCGACGCAGGACGCGGCGCAACACGTAGCCGCGACCTTCGTTGCCCGGCGCGACGCCGTCGACGATCATGAAGGTCAAGGCGCGCGAGTGATCGGCGAGGACGCGGAACGCGAGATCGTCCTTCTCGTCGCGCCCGTACTTGCGCTTGGCGTGTTCCTCGGTGAAGCGGATCAAGGTGCGGAAGATGTCGGTGTCGTAGTTCGAGGGCACGCCCTGCAGTACCGCGGCGAGGCGTTCCAAGCCGGCGCCGGTATCGACGTGCTTGGCGCGCAGCTCTTCGAGCCCGCGCTCGGTCGTACGGTTGTACTGGATGAAGACGAGGTTCCACAGCTCGATGTAGCGCGCACAACCGGTATTCACTGCGCAATGATGGCCGGGGACGTGTTGACGATCGCACGCGCCGGCGCCACGATCGATGTGGATCTCGGAGCAGGGACCGCACGGACCGGTTTCGCCCATCTCCCAGAAATTATCCTTCTCGCCGAAGCGCAGGATACGATCGTGCCCGATGTCGGTTTCGCTGCGCCAGCACTTGTCGGCCTCGTCGTCGGTGGTGAAGACGGTTGCGTACAGCCGATCTTTGGGAAGACCCCACTCTTTGGTGAGCAGTTCCCACGCCCAGGCGATCGCTTCGCGCTTGTAGTAGTCGCCGAACGACCAGTTGCCGAGCATCTCGAAGAGGGTGTGGTGATACGTGTCGCGCCCGACTTCGTCGAGGTCGTTGTGCTTGCCGCTCAGGCGCAAGCAACGCTGCGCGCTGGCGGCGCGCAGGTTGGCGCGGGTCTCGTTGCCGAGGAAGACATCCTTGAACTGCACCATCCCGGCGTTGGTAAACAGCAGCGTCGGGTCCTTGTCGGGGACGAGCGATGAGCTGCGCACCACTTCGTGGCCGCGGAGGCGGAAGAATTCCAAGAATGCGCTGCGAATCTGCGCGCCGGTCATAGCGAGTTTTCTAGCAGGGATCCAAAACGATGGCGACCCGCCGTGCGGAGTCGGATCATTCGGGCTGCCCGACCGCGCGGCGGCGGTGCTCGGCGTACATATCGAGGTTGAAAAACCCGTCGTTGGCGGCGATCCACTGGCGCACGTACGCCTGCCACTCGGGGAACTCGCGTATCGGAATCGCCGGCTCGAGCGCTTCCAACAACGCCGGTGACTGTACCCACGCGAAGTACTGACGCGTGGTGGACGCCGCCAGGACGATCGCCGCGACAATCACGAGCGCGGTTAGCGGCCGAAACAGCCGAGCGCAAGCGTCCCACGTCAGGTGCAACACCAACCCGATCCAAAGATAGAGAATGGGCACGATCATCAGACCCCGCGCGCCGTTGAGGCTGCCGATGGTCAACGCTTGTGTGAAGAAAAATGACGTCCCCAGCACGAGCCACCACTCCCACGCCGCCGCGAACCAGGCGACGCTGGTGACACTCACGGCCATTCCCGCCGCCAGCAACACTGCGGTCGGCCGCGCCAGCGCGCCGTGATCGACTCGCAAGTAGCGATCCGGCCGTTCTTCGATGAGCGGCACGGGAATCTCTTCGGCGAACAGTTGTACGGTCTTGCGGCCGAAGCCGGCGAGCACGATCTCGATCTGCTCGAACGTTGGCAAACGCTGATTTTCGCCGGCGAGCACGAACACGAATCGGTTACGTTCCTGAAAGCGGCTCCACTGCGAGACAATGCTCGGGAGTTGCGGCGCGAACAACGCCGCAGCCGTCACGCTCGTCACCGCGATACCCGCAAGCAAGCGTTTGCGCGGCACGACGGGGCGCACGAGTGTGAGCGCGGCCGTCGCCAGCACCGCGGGAAGGATCACCTGTCCGGCGGCATAGCCGTACGCGCCGCACGCCGACCACAGACCGGCCCATGCGAACGTCCGCAGGCGACCGGTGCGCAAGGCGTCGTGCATGCACAGCGCCGCCGCATTCAGAAACAAACAGGCGTGCACGTTCGACCAGCCGACGCGCGAGAAGTGCAGGTACCACACGTCACAGGCGAGCAAGCCGGCCGCGAGCAACGCCGCCGGTGCAGCGACCGCGCGGCGCAGCCAGAAGTAGAACGGTATCAGCGCGGCCACGCTGCCTATCGCCGCGGGCAGACGTAGGCTGAAGACCGAGGCGTGGAGCCGCATCAACCAGCTCAACAGATACACGCTCGCGGCCGGCTGCGGCTTCCAGTCGAGCCCGAAGAACCCGGGGCCGCGCCCGTTCAGGATTTGATATGCGTTGACGAGATCGTCGCACTCGTCATGAAACACGACCGCGGGGATGCGGTCGATGGCGTACAGACGAACCGACAAGGCGACCACGAGCAGCACGCCCAACACGCCCCACTCCCATCGCGGCAGGGGCGTGTGCGGCGGCAACGGCTCGTCCGAGGTCTGATGTCGGTGCACGACGCGTGATACTCGAGGGCTTCGATCAGACCCCCTTCTATCAGAATCGTTCGATCTCCATCTTCTGTTTGCCGGCCGCATCGGGCTGCTCGACGGGGCGCTCGAAGTTGTCCCATCGGCTATCGCTGGTCGAGGCAATACCGCGGACCTTGAGCGCGAAGTCAGCCGGGTTGCTCGCGTTCTGCAGGGCCTCGTCGTAGGTGATCAGCCCCGTGCGGTAGAGCGACATCAGCGACTGGTCGAACGTCTGCATACCGTACGAGGTGTGGCCTTGGGCGATCACCTCGCGCAGATCACGCGCTTTCACTTTGTCAGCGATGTACTCGCGCACGCGCGCGCCCGACACCAGCACTTCGACCGCCGGCACCATACCTTGACCATCGGCGCGGGGAATGAGTCGTTGGCTGATGACGCCCTTGATGACGCTGGCGAGAATCAGCCGCGCCTGATCGCGCTGATCTTCGGGAAACGCGCTGATTGTGCGGGTGATCGTTTCCGGCGCATCGAGGGTGTGCAGCGTGCTCATCACCAAGTGCCCGGTTTCAGCCGCCATGATGGCCGTCTCGATGGTTTCGAGGTCACGCATCTCCCCGACCAGGATCACGTCCGGGTTCTGGCGCAGCGCGGCTTTGAGCGCGGCGGCGAAATCGATCGTATCGTAGCCAACCTCGCGTTGATTGACGAACGAGAGGCAATCGCGGTGCGTGTACTCGATCGGGTCTTCGATGGTGATGATGTGACAGGGGCGCGTCTGATTGATGTGATTCACCATCGCCGCCAGCGTGGTGCTCTTGCCGCTGCCGGTGGTGCCGGTGACCAGGATCAGCCCGCGACGTTCGTTGGAGATGCGCTCGACGACGCTCGGCAAGTTCAGCTCGGCGAAGCTGCGGATGCGCGACGGAATGACGCGGATGACCATGCTGAGCATACCGCGCTGGCGGAAGACGTTGACGCGGAAGCGGCCCAGCTCGGGGGTTTCGTAGGCCAAGTCGGCCTGCATGTCGGACTCGAAGCGGCGGCGGCGGAACTCGTCCATCAGCCCGTCGGCCGCACGCTGGAGGTCTTGGTGGGTCAGTGGTTCGTGGTCCGGCAACGGCACCAGATCGCCGTGCAGTCTGAACGCGGGCGGCACGCCGACTTTGAGGAGAATGTCCGAGGCGCCCTGCAACACGCCTTGGTGGAGCACGCTGTGCAGATCCATGTCGTCACGTTAGCAGGGAACGGCCTTCGCCGCGACGCCTTTCCTACCCAGCCTTGGCGCCGCGTTTTGATTCGGCCTTTTCGGCCGCGGCCGGCATATCGGCGGGCGCGGCCTCTGCCCCCGGAGTCGACAAGCCGAAGTGGGCGCGGATCTTCTGTTCAATGGCGCGCGCCGCGTCGGGATGATCGCGTAGGAACTCCTTACTGTTCTCGCGTCCTTGACCGATGCGGTCACCATCGAAGGCGTACCATGCACCGCTTTTCTCGATGATGCCGTACTCGGAGCCGAGGTCGACGAGTTCGCCTTCGCGCGAGATGCCGGCGCCGTACATAATGTCGAACTCGGCCTCTTTGAACGGCGGCGCCACCTTGTTCTTCACCACGCGCACTTTGGTACGGCTACCGATCACCTCGTCGCCTTGCTTGATGGCGCCGATGCGGCGGATGTCGAGCCGACAGGTGGCGTAAAACTTCAGCGCGTTGCCGCCGGTGGTGGTTTCGGGGTTGCCGAACATGACGCCGATCTTCATGCGGATCTGGTTGATGAAGATGACGATGGTGCGCGAGCGCGAAATGCTGGAGGTGAGTTTGCGCAGCGCCTGCGACATCAAGCGCGCTTGCAGGCCCATCTGCGGTTCGCCCATCTCGCCTTCGATCTCGGCGCGCGTCACCAGCGCCGCGACCGAGTCGATGACAAGCACGTCGATGGCGCCGCTGCGCACCAGTGTTTCAGTAATCTCCAGCGCCTGTTCGCCGTGATCGGGTTGAGAGATCAGCAGCTCCTCGGTCTTGAGGCCGAGTTTCTTGGCGTAGACGACATCGAGCGCGTGCTCGGCGTCGATGAAGGCGCAGATGCCGCCGTCGCGCTGGGCTTGGGCG
>JBGOUW010000430.1:0-4420 GCA_041477755.1 Binatia bacterium | reverse complement strand
CGCTCAACCCGCGCATGCGCGTCGGCACGATCGTCGGCGAGGGTCTGGACATTCATGGCATTGCTCACGGGGACGAGACGCGGCGGCTGGTGATGAAGCTGCTCGAACGCGTCGGCTTGCGTCCTGATGCCTACGAGCGCTATCCGCATGAGTTCAGTGGTGGCCAGCGCCAGCGCATCGGCATCGCGCGGGCCCTGGCGGTGCGACCGCGATTGATCGTCTGCGACGAGCCGGTCTCTGCGCTCGACGTGTCGATCCAGGCGCAGATCATCAACTTGCTGCAGGACCTGCAGACCGAGTTCGGCCTCGCGTACCTGTTCATCGCCCACGACCTACGCGTGGTCGAACACATCAGCCACCGCGTGGCGATCATGTATCTCGGTAAGATCGTCGAGCTGTCGGACAGCGTCGAGCTGTATCGCAACCCGCGCCATCCATACACGCGAGCGCTGCTATCGGCGGTGCCGATTCCCGATCCCACCAGCAAGCGCGCGCGCATCATCTTACCGGGCGACGTACCGAGCCCGATCAATCCGCCACCGGGTTGTGCGTTCCATCCGCGCTGTGCCCACGCCGAGGCGCGCTGCCGGCAGGAATTGCCGCCACTAGTTGCAGGACGCGGGGGTCATGCGGTAGCTTGTCCCGTATTCCCTGCATGAGGGAGGGGAAGGAGGATGCCGTGAACTGGAAACGGCCGGGAGGAGGGCTCGCGTCAAGCGGGCGGGAACGCACCATACTAACCAATCCTGTGCCTACTACCGCCACAGTACCGTCGGCGGGCAAGTCGCCGGGAGCCGTTACGCCGTCGCACGCGATGCCGCGCTCGATGCTCGGAGCCGACACCGTAGTGACTGGTCGGTTGAGTTTCACCGTACCCACACGCATCGACGGCACCCTGCGGGGCGAGGTGCGAGCCAGCGAGCTGCTGGTGATCGGCGAAGACGGTTTCATCGACGGGACCGTGCGGGCGCAGAAGTTGATCGTACTGGGCAAGATGCGCGGCGACGTTCGTGGCGCTGAGCGCGTTGAGATCGGACCGGGAGGCCAACTCACCGGCACCATCGAGACCCGCAGTCTCGTGGTCGCCGAAGGTGGCCAGTTGGACGGCGATTGCCGGATTCAGCCGGCGCGCGACAACGTCGTGCCGTTGCACACCGCCGCCGCAGCCCCCGAGGCGTAGCGGAGCGACGAGCCCCCGCAGCCCTCGACGGCGTTGGTTCGACTAGCGCGCCGCCGGGGTGGCGGTATCGGTTCGCGCTGGGACCTCTTCCTCGATGCGCGCGGCCTTACCAGACAGCTCGCGCAGGTAGTACAGCTTGGCGCGCCGCACTTGGCCGCGCGTCATGACTTCGATCTTGGCGAGGCGCGGTGAATGAACCGGGAACGTCCGTTCGACCCCGACCCCGTAGGACCGCTTACGCACGGTGAACGTCGCCCGATTGGCGCCGCGGGAGCGGCGCAGCACGACCCCTTCGAAGACCTGGATGCGCTCCTTGTCACCCTCGACCACTCGGACATGGACGCGGAGGGTGTCACCCGCCTTGAAAACCGGGACATCTGTCCTCAATTGCTCGCGCTCGATCGTATCGATCAGGGTCATGACGCCACCTCGTTGGAAAGGGAACTTGTGGAAAAGAGGGGCTTCTTCTAGCGCGGCGCGCGCAGCCGGTCAAGAATGACGGCCGCCGCCGCCCGAACTGAGAGATGATTGTAGTCGCTCGGCCCGATCAACGGCTCCAGCAATCCATCGACGCGATCGAGCACGGCGGGGGCGAGCCCCCAACCAGTTCCCAGCAGCAGCAGCCGCGGTTCGGCCGCTTGCTCGATCTGTCGGCGCAGCTCGGCGAAGGTCAGGCGATCGTGCCCCGATCGCGCCGAGGTCGCGATCACCACCGGGCGGGCGCCGGTTTCGCGTTCGATGGCAATCATCACGTCGTCGAGATCGTTGGCGAGCGCCACGAGGGCGAGCGCATCCTTGCGCGTAGCGTTGTAGGTGCTGCCGTAGCCGGTCTGCCAGTGCTCGATGATCTTGGCGACCAGTGCGTGCAGCGTCTTCACCGGCGTGGCGACGAAGAATCGGCTGACGCCGTAAGTGCGGCACGTCCGCGCGATGTCGTGGACGTCGATGTTCGTCACCGCGCTGGTGACGATCAGACCGTTCTTGTCGAGCACGGGAAAATGGATCAGCGCCAGGTAGAGATCAGCCATGGCGGGGGCGTGGCGGACGGCTCGGCGAGAGCAAGGCACGATCGGCTTCGGTCAACGAGAGTCGCTCGAACAGATCGGGGCGCCGTGCGGCAGTACGCTGCAATGCTTGCGCGCGGCGCCAGCGTCGAATCGTCTCGTGATCGCCCGATAGCAACACCGGCGGAACCTCACGCCCGCGAAACTCGGGCGGGCGCGTATACTGCGGATACTCGAGCACACCGTCTTGAAACGACTCGGCCACCGCCGACTCCGCGGTGCCGAGCACGCCGGGCACGAGTCGACTCACGGCATCGATCACCACGAGCGCGGCAATTTCGCCACCGGAGAGTACATAGTCCCCAACCGAGATTTCATCGTCGACGAACTCGCGCACCCGTTCATCGACGCCTTCGTAGCGACCGCAGACGAGCGCGAGCGCGGGCAGCGCGGCCAGCTCTTCCGCGACCGCTTGTGTCAACATGCGACCTTGCGGTGACAACAAGATGCGCCACGGCCGCGTTGAGCCGTCGCCAGTGGCCTCGATTGCTGCCACCAGCGGTTCCGGCTTCATCACCATCCCCGGCCCGCCGCCGTAGGGGGAGTCATCGGTCACCCGATGTTTGTCGGTAGCGTAGTCGCGGACGTTGTAGCGCACGAACTCGATCGCGCCGCGCTGCTGGCCCTTTTGCAGCATCGACGCGCTGAGCACGGAGTCGAATAGTTCGGGAAACAGCGTGACGAGGTGAAAGCGCATCGCTCAGTCCAACAAGCCCGCTATCGGGTCGATGACCAACCGGCCGCCGGCCACGTCGATTTCGCGGACGATGTCTTCGATCAATGGAATCAGATGCTCGCCGGATTCGCCACGGACCACGCAGACGTCATTGCTGCCCGTTGCCATCACACTGTCCACGATCCCCAGGTCGCGCCCATCCAGCGTGTACACGCGCAAGCCGATCAGCGAATGGTGATAGACCTCGCCGGGACGCGCCGCTGGCAACGCGGCGGTGGCGATGCATAGTTCGGCGCCGACCAGCGTTTCAGCAGCAGTCGCCGAGTCGACGCCCTCGACGACTAACAGGCGAAACCGTTTGTGGGTGCGTACACTCCGCAGCCGCGCGGGCTGGGCGCGATCGGCCCAGCGCAGCACGACGGTCTGGCCGGGTTGCAGTGTGTCCGAGTCGGGATTGTACGGCAGCAAGCGCACTTCACCGAGGATCCCGTGGGTGTTGACGATCGTGCCGAGGGGACACAGCGGCTCGTGAGGCACGCCGTGGGCAGAGCAGAGAGCGGTGAAGTCGGCGGGCGGCACCGGGTGGACGGGCCGCCTACTTGTTTTCGAGGATCTCGAGCATCACCTTGCGGTTGGTGCGCGAGGCGGCGGCGTTGAGAATCGTCCGAATCGACTTGGCGGTGCGGCCTTGTTTGCCGATGATCCGCCCCAGATCTTCTTGCGCCACCCGGAGCTCCAGGACGGAGGCGGTTTCCCCCTGGGTCTCTTTCACCTCGACGGCCTCTGGATGGTTCACCAGATAGCGCGCCAGGTATTCGACCAACTCCTTCATGACGACGTGTCTCCCGCTGCCGGGGTAGCGGCAATCCGGCTGATCCCGGACTTCTTGAGCAGCTCCGAGACGGTCGCGCTCGGGCGGGCGCCGGTGCGCAGCCAGCGGGTCAGTTTTTCTTTGCGGAACTCAAGCCGAACCGGGGTCGTCGTCGGGTCATAGATACCGACTTGATCCAGGTTACGGCCGTTGCGGGGGGCGCGCGAGTCGGCAACGACGATACGGTAGAAGGGATGCTTTTTCCCGCCGAAACGGGCCAAACGGATGGTGGTAGGCATGCGACTCTCTTACTCCTCTCCCCTATGTGGGGCAATCAGTTGGGCAGCCCAGGACGCATCCCGGGGCGTGCGAATTTGCTCATTTGCTTCATGACTTTCTTGGTCTCGACGAACTGCTTGAGAAATCGATTGACATCGGCGACGCTGCTGCCGCTGCCCAGCGCGATGCGCTTGCGCCGACTGCCGTTCAGGATAGTGTGATTGCGGCGCTCTTCCTTCGTCATCGAGCTGATGATGGCCTCGATGTGACGCAGCTCGCCTTCCGCGCCGTCCAGATCAACGCCTTTGACGAGCTTCTTCATGCCGGGAATCATCTTCATCAGATCGGCCATGTTGCCCATCTTGCGCAGCGCGCGAATTTGATCGCGGAAGTCGTCGAGCGTGAATTCG
>JBGOUW010000126.1:0-10705 GCA_041477755.1 Binatia bacterium | reverse complement strand
GGCCAGCGGCGACCTCAACGGTGACGGCAAGCGCGATGTCATCCTGACACCGATGAACGCCGATAGCGGTCCTGGCCGCACTCGCAGCCGTGCCGGTGAGGCGGCGCTGGTCCTCAGCTCGGGATCGATCGCGGGCGAACTCGATTTGGCGGCACTCGATCCCGCGAACCTGCCCAGCAACGTGACGTTGGTTTACGGCGCCGACGCGTTCGACTTTCTCGGTACGGAAGTGTTTGCCGGCGACCTCAACGGTGACGGCTTCGACGATGTACTCCTCGGCGCGCAGCAGGGCGACGGCGCCGGCAACGGCCGCGCGGGTTCGGGTGAAGTAGCCATTGTGTGGGGCAGCGCCTCGATTGGCGGGCGCGTGATCGACTTGGGAGCGCTCGCTCAAGACGATCCGGTCACGATGATCTACGGCGCCGCCGCTGGTGACCGTCTCGGGGTGTGGGTCAGCGCGGGGGATTTCGACGGCGACGGCGTCGCCGACGCCGTGCTGGGCGCGGATCAAGGCAATGGCCCGAGCGGCCTCCGTCCGCATGCGGGACACACCTATGTCGTCTACGGCGGGACTGCACTGCGGGCAGCGACGAGCGTCGACTTGGCGATGCCGGCGGTGACGGTCACCACTGTTTATGGCATCGACTCTGAGGACCACAGCGGCTGCACGGTGCGTGCCGCCGATCTGAACGGCGATGGCGCCGCGGAGTTGTTGATCGGGGCGGGATTGAATCGGCTGTCCGCGTCGGTCGATGGCGCCGGCAACGGGAGTGGCCATGCGATTGCGGGTGGCGATGGGCCGACCAACATGCGCTCCAATGCGGGCGAGGCGTACATCGTCTACGGTCAGATGAGCACCCGGCCAGCCACCATTGATCTCGCGTCGCCGCCAGCGAGCACGGTGTTCATCTACGGCGTCGACGCGGGCGATTCGTATGGCGAAGAGATTGGCGCCGGCAACTTCGCGGGCCACACCGATGGTTACCGCGACCTGCTGGTTGGTGCGCTCACCGCTGACGGCCCAAGCAACTTGCGGAACAACGCCGGCGAGGTTGCGCTGATCGTCGGCGGCGCAAGCCTCGCCGGCAGTGTGATCGATCTGGCCAGCCCGCCGTCGAACGTGACCTTCTTCTACGGGGCAAACGCGGTCGACATCGCCGGCGATACGGCGATGTTTGCCGACATCGACCAGGACGGCAAAGATGATCTCGTCATCAGCAGTCCGCTCGCGGACCCGGGCAGTCGTACCAATGCCGGATCGATCGCCATCTTCTTTGGCACCAGCAGTGCGCTACCTGCCAGCGTCGATCTCGCGAGCCCACCGGCCGGCTTGACGCCGTTCATCATCGAAGGCAACAGCGTCGGCGACATCCTCGCCTACAGTGGCGCCAAGGGTGATGTCGATGGCGACGGGTATCCGGACCTGATCTTCAACGGCATGGGCGCGGATGGCTTCAACGATCTGCTCAACGGTGCCGGCGATGTCTACGTGCTCAGCGGACGCAAGCTGGGACAGGCGGCAGGTCGCCTCCCAGCCGATACGCCGACGACTACGCCAACCGAAGCGACTCCGACCCCGGGTGACCCGCCGACGCGGACCGAATCACCAACCATCACGCGAACCCCGACCATCACCCAAACGGTCACGAAGACACGCACTGCCACGATCACGCGCACGCGCACGCGGCGACCCACGGTTACGCGGACGCCCACCATTACTCGCACCCCGACTCGCACTCCTCGGCCGACCGCCACGCGGACGCGCACGAGGACGCGCACGATCACGCGTACACCCACGATCACGGGCACGCCCACCATCACCGCGACGCCGAGCATCACTCGGACGGTGACCAAGACGCGGACGCGCACCCGCACCCGCACCCCAACGATCACCCCAACCCCCAGCAACACGCCACGGCCGACGGCGACGATCACGACCACACGCACGCGGACGCGCACACGGACCAAGACGCCGACGATTACCGCGACGCCCACGAAGACGGGGACCCGAACGCGCACCCCGACGCGGACACGGACCGAAACGCCGACCGCAACGTCCACCAGCACGCCGACACCATTGCCGATTTGCGGCAACGGCGTGGCCGAGGGCATCGAGCAATGCGACGACGGCAATCTCATCGACGGCGATGGCTGCAGCTCGACTTGTACGGTCGAGGCCGGCGGAAGCTTGTGTACCGGGGTTCCGACTCACAGCGGAACGAGTTTGCACGCCGAGTTGGTGGTCTCCGGTCTCTCCAGCCCCTTGTTCGTTGCGGCGCCGCCGGGTGACGTGGGCCGCATCTTCGTCGTGCAGAAAACCGGGAAGATCCGAATCGTAAAACTCGGGGTGCTGCTCGGCGGTAACTTCATCGACCTCAGCAGCAAAGTCTCCGGCGACACCGAGCAAGGGCTGCTCAGCATGGCGTTTCATCCGCAGTACGGCAGCAACGGCCGCTTCTACGTCGACTACACCGACATCAACGGCAACTCGGTGGTGTCGTGGTTCCAAGTGTCGGCGAATCCCGATGTCGCCCTCACCACCGAACACGTGATTCTCAGGCGGACCCAGCCGTTCTCCAATCACAACGGTGGCCAGTTGCAGTTTGGTACCGATGGCTTCCTGTATATCGGGTTCGGCGACGGCGGCTCCGGCGGCGATCCTTTCGGCAACGGGCAGAAGACGTCTACCTGGCTCGGCAAGATTCTGCGCGTCGATGTCAACAACACTTCAACGTACACCATCCCGCCGTCAAACCCGTTTGTCGGTGTCGGCGACCCGCTCGATGCGATCTGGGCGCGTGGCGTGCGCAACCCGTGGCGCTTTAGCTTCGACCGAGAGACCGGTGATCTGTACATCGGCGACGTCGGCCAGGACGCCTTTGAAGAGGTCGACTTCCAGCCGCATACGAGCACTGGTGGGGAGAACTATGGCTGGAACATCATGGAAGGCACGCACTGCTTCAGCCCATCGGTAGGCTGCAACCAGACTGGGCTGACGCTGCCGGTGCTGGACTATTCGCACAGCTCCGGTTGCTCGATCACCGGCGGCTACGTCTATCGCGGCTGTCGGCTGCCGGACGTGCGCGGGCGCTACTTCTACAGCGACTTTTGCACCGCCTTCGTCAAGAGTTTCGTCATCAGCGGCGGGGCGGTCACCGACCAGCACGACTATACCGCGGAGCTCACACAAGGCACCGGCCTGTCGATCGACTCGATTTCATCGTACGGTGAGGACGCCCGCGGAGAGGTCTACATCTGCGACCTCGGCGGCGAAGTGTTCAAGATTGTCGCTGGCCCGTAAGGGGCGTGTGTGGCAATCGATCAGTTGACAGAATGGCCCGTCGACTCTAAGCTTGCGCCGCAATGGGTCGACGGGTCCTCACACTGCTGCTCGCACTCTCGATAACACTGCCAGGTCTCCTGGCGTGTCCTCGCGGCGTGCTCGCGTGCAGCAAGCTGATGCCGCAGCGGGCGCTGCATCCCTGCTGTCGTGAGCGCAGTTCGCTGAGCGCGGCCGATTGCTGTCAGCGTCAGGCCGGCCAATCGACGCAATTGGTCGCGACGGCGCGGTTTGAACGCGGTGGCACAGCGTTCAAGGTCGCGGCGATTGCGAGCTATCTACGCGTTGAAGCGCCCCGCCCGGTGTTTACGGCACCGTATCGTGCTCACCTCAACCGCGGCGAGTCACCGCCCGGTTCGCTTCTTACTCATCACACCGCACTGCTCCTTTGATCCGCTAGCCGGCAACCGTTTGGTTTCCGTCTAGAGAGGTACTCCCGTGCCAGCGGCGCGCGGCGGGGGGGTCCGACAAGGAGGAGCTATGCGTCGCCTACGAACCATCGTGGTCTTCGTGGCCACGGTCACGATGTCGGTCGTGCCGTACAGCTGGGGCGACGAGCCGTTGGGCGATCCGCTCACGCTGGAGACGCTGATCGCATACGCGCGGAAGCACAATCCCGAGATCCGCTCGGCCGAAAGCCATTGGCGTGCCGCACTTGCGCGGCCGGCCCAAGCTGGGGCACTGCCGGATCCCATGGCCGACATCGGCTACCACAACGAGGGCTTCAACGGCTTTCCGTTGGGCAGCAGCGATTTCACGTTCCTGCGATTCGGCGCGAGCCAGGAGCTACCATTTCCAGGCAAGCTCGGCCTGCGGCGTGACATCGCCAGTCGCAGCGCCGATGAGGCAGCGGAGTCCCTTCGGCGCGTAGAACTGGACGTCATCAGTCGAGTGAAGATTGCGTATGCAGAGTATGCTCACCTTCAGGAGCTGTTGCATCTGCTGGATCGCAACAAGACGCTGCTGGAGCAGTTCGCGCATACGGCGGAGTCGAAATACGCCGTCGGCGAGGGCATCCAACAAGACGTCTTGAAGGCGCAGGTCGAGTCGTCGTTGCTGCTCGATCGCGAGACGACGCTCGATCAGCGCCGCCAGAGTGAGACGGCGCAGCTCAATGCGCTGCTCGATCGAGCGCCGTGGGAGCCGCTGGGTACGGCCGAGCACCCAACGGTGAAGTCGCTGACCCTGTCACAGGATCAACTCACCGACGCGGCGCACGAGCACGCCCCCGATTTGAAGATGGCCGAGTTCCGCCTCGCCGGCGGGGAAGCCGCGGTCGCGCTCGCACACCGTGAGTACCTACCCGATTTCGTCCTGCGCGCGGAATACATGCAGAAGGCAGCGCTGCTACCGGAGTGGGAAGTCGGACTCGGCATCAAGCTCCCGTTGTACTTCGCGACCAAGCAGCGGAACGGCGTTGCCGAGGCCGCGGCCACGCTCTCGGAAGCGCGCAGTATGCGCGACACCGCGCTGCGTAGTCTCGACTTCCGCGTCAAGGATTTGTTCCTACGCGCGCATGCGTCTGAGCGGCTTATCGCGCTCTACCATACCACCGTGATCCCGCAGGCCCGCCTGGCGCTGGAGTCGGCGACGCAGGCGTACGCGGTCGGCAAAGTCGACTTTCTCACCTTGCTCAACAGTTTCACTGTCATGCTCGAATACGAAATGCGCTACCACGAAGAGCTAGCCAACTTTCAGAAGGCGATCGCCGAGCTCGAAGCTACGATTGGAGAGTCGCTAAGCGAGGTGGTCCTATGACTCTCGGCACGACGTTCTCGAAGCGAACCCTATTGCTGGTCACGAGCGTAGTCGTGGGATGCAATCAGCCCACCACGCCAGTGCCAGGCGAGCACCAACACGCGGCCACGACTGCGGTACGTCCTGAGCACACGATCCTGTACTGGTACGATCCGATGCATCCGCACGTGCGCTCCGACAAGTCCGGGCCATCACCCGATCGATGCGGCATGGACCTGGTGCCAATGTATGCCGACGAGAGCGGTACGGCCGATTCGGCGCCGGGCGGCATTCATATTTCCTCCGCGCGCCAGCAACTCACCGGTGTGCGTAGCGCAGCGGTGGAGCGTCGCACGCTGACCAAGGACATCCGCACCGTCGGGCTCGTCGCCGCCGACGAAACGCGCGTGCGCAAAATTCACAGCAAGGTCGCCGGCTGGATCGAAAAGCTCTACGTGAACTTCACCGGACAGGCGGTCGCGCGCAACGAACCGATTCTGTCGATCTACAGCCCCGATCTCGTCTCCACGCAGGCTGAGTACCTGCTCGCGCTGCGCGGCCATGAAGAGCTGCACCACAGCCCGTTCCCGCAAGCGGTCGATAGCGCGAAGACATTGCTCGAAGCGACCAGGCGAAGGCTGCTGCTGTGGGACATTACCCCGCAACAGATCAAAGCGTTGGAAGAAAGCGGCCAACCGAGCCGCTCGGTCACGCTGCATTCGCCGATCAGCGGCTATGTCACCATGAAGGATGTCTTCGAAGGGCGCTACGTCATGCCCGGTATGGAGTTGTACACGGTGACCGACCTGGGGCGGGTGTGGGTGCTGCTCGACATCTACCAGTACGAGATTTCGCTGGTTCGGGTCGGCGAACCCGTGACGCTGACGCTGAGCTATTTTCCGGGGGAGAAACTCTCCGGCACGGTGAGCTACATCTCCCCGTATCTCGACGAGAAGACGCGCACCAACAAAGTGCGCGTGGAGCTCGACAATGCCGACGGGCGGCTCAAGCCCGAGATGTACGCAACCGCAGAGATTCTCGTGCCGTTGGCTGACCGTCTGGCGGTGCCGGAGGACGCGGTGATCGACTCGGGCAGCGAGCAGATAGTGTTCGTGGCCAGCGGCGAAGGCCACTTCGACCCTCGCCCGGTGCGGCTTGGGCAACGGGCAGAGGGCTACGTCGAAGTGCTCGATGGTTTGCATGAGGGCGAACAGGTCGTGGTCGCCGCGAACTTCATGGTCGACTCCGAGAGCCGGCTCAAAGCCGCGCTCAACGCGATGTCGGAGCATCAACATGGCAAGTAACGACAGCCGCGCCGATCGATCGAATCTGGCGTACGAGAGCTGCGCTGAGATGGAGGCGGCCGAATTCACTTTGGGCGCCGATGCCCATCGGAGCCGGGCGCTGCGCGGCGCCCGGCGCACGGGGGCGGCACGGAGATGGAGGCGGCCGAATTCACTTTGGGCGCCGACGCCCACCGGAGCCGGGCGCACGGGGGCTAATCTAAAATGATCAATCGAGTCATCGACTACTGCGCGCACAATCGCTTTACGGTGTTTCTCTTCGTTGCCGCGGCGGTGGCAGCCGGCCTGTGGTCGATGCAGAACCTGCCGCTCGACGCTATTCCGGATCTGTCGGATACGCAGGTGATCATCTACTCGCGTTGGGATCGCAGCCCGGACATCATCGAGGATCAGGTCACGTATCCCATCGTCACCGCGATGTTGGGCGCCCCAAAGGTGCAAGCCATCCGCGGCTTCTCCGACTTCGGCTACTCGTACGTGTACATCATCTTCGAGGACGGCACGGATGTGTACTGGGCGCGCTCGCGCACGCTCGAGTATCTCAGCAAGATCCTCCCCAAGCTACCCGAGGGTGTGCAGACGGAGCTCGGGCCCGACGCGACCGGCCTCGGGTGGGTGTTCCAGTACGCGCTGGTCGACCCCACCGGACAACATGACCTCGCGCAACTGCGGAGCTTCCAGGACTGGTATCTGCGGTACTACCTGCAGAGCATCCCAGGCGTGGCGGAAGTGGCACCGATCGGCGGCTTCGTGCGGCAGTACCAGGTCAACGTCGACCCCAACGCCCTGCTCGCCTACAAGCTGCCGCTGGAGAAGGTGGTCGAGGCCATCCGCCAGGGCAACAACGATGTCGGCGGCCGGCTGGTCGAGCTGAGCGGGCGCGAGTACATGGTGCGCGGGCGCGGTTACGCGCGCTCGACGAAAGATCTCGAGCAGATCGTCGTGGGTAACGACGAGCGCAGCGGAACGCCGGTGCTCATCAGCGACATCGGCCACGTCGAGTTAGGCCCGGACATTCGGCGCGGTGTCGCCGACCTGGATGGGAACGGTGACGTGGTCGGCGGCATTGTCATCATGCGCTACGGCGAGAATGCGCTGCACGTCATCGACCGCGTCAAAGCGAAGCTGAAAGAGATTGAACCGGGGCTGCCCGCCGGGGTGAAGCTGGTGACCACCTACGACCGGGCCGAGCTGATCAACCGCTCCATCGACACGCTCAAGCGCACGCTGACCGAGGAGCTGGTGATCGTCAGCATCGTCATCCTGATCTTCCTGTGGCACATCCCGAGCGCGATCATCCCGATCTTCACCATTCCGATCGCGGTCATCATCTCGTTCATCCCGATGTACCAGATGCACATCACCGCCAACATCATGTCGCTCGGCGGTATCGCCGTGGCCATCGGTGCGATGGTTGACGCGTCCATCGTCGTAGTCGAGCAGACCCATAAGAAGTTGGAGCTGTGGGAAGTGGAAGGACGCCACGGTGACTATCAGCAAGTGATCATCAGTGCGGTGAAGGAAGTCGGCGGCCCGAGCTTCTTCTCGCTGCTGGTGATCGCGGTGTCGTTCATGCCGGTGTTCGCGCTCGAAGCGCAGGAGGGGCGGTTGTTCAAACCGCTCGCGTTCACCAAGAACTTCTCGATGATCATCGCCGCGGTACTGGCGATCACACTTGATCCTGCCCTGCGGCTGCTGTTCACTCATATGCGCAATTTCGATTTCCGCCCGCGTTGGCTGGCGCGCGTGGCCAATGCGGTGTTGGTCGGCAAGATCCACAGTGAGGACAACCATCCAATCAGCCGGCCACTGATGCGGCTGTATCATCCGGTGGTCGAGTTCGCGCTGCGCCATCGATGGCTTGTGGTGGCGGCAGCTGCGCTCGTCGTTATGGCGACGATTCCGGCGTACCAGCGGCTCGGGTCGGAGTTCATGCCGCCGCTCAACGAGGGGGCGCTGTTGTATATGCCGACCACGTTGCCGGGCATCTCGATCACCGAAGCGGCCCGTATGCTGCAAGTTCAGGATCGCGTGCTGGGGACTTTCCCCGAGGTCGAACGAGTGTTCGGCAAGATCGGCCGGGCTGACACGTCCACCGATCCCGCGCCGTTCTCGATGGTGGAAACCACCGTGCTCTTGAAGCCCGAGGATCAGTGGCGTGTGCAGCCGCGCTGGTACTCGTCGTGGGCGCCCGACTGGTTGAAGGCAGTCTTGCGTCATGTCTGGGCCGATCACGTCGGCTGGCAAGAATTGGTGTATGGGGCGGGCGGGCTGAACGAGGCGCTGCAGTTTCCCGGCTGGACTAATGCGTGGACGATGCCGATCAAGAACCGCATCGACATGCTGTCGACCGGTGTTCGCACGCCCATCGGCATCAAGGTCCTGGGCGCCGACGTCAAGACCATTCAGCGCCTGGGCGAGCAGATCGAACAAGCTATGAAGGGCGTCCCCGGCACCACCAGTGTGTTCGCCGAACGGACGGCGGGTGGATTCTTCCTCGACTTCGACCTGCGCCGCGAAGAGCTGGCGCGCTACGGGCTCAGCGTCGCTGCGGTGCAAGACGTGATCATGTCTGCCGTCGGTGGCGAGAATGTTACGCGCACCATCGAGGGTCGCGAGCGCTATCCTGTCAGCGTGCGCTATGAACGCGCCTACCGCGATGACCTCGATCGTCTCGGGCGCGTCTTGGTGGCGACGATGGACGGCGCACAGATCCCGCTGACGCAGTTGGCCGACATCCGCTTGACCGAGGGACCGGGGATGATCCGCAACGAGAACGGTCTCCTGTCCGGCTATGTCTACGTCGACATGGCCGGCCGCGACATCGGCAGCTACGTCGCGGATGCGAAGCAAGCCGTGCGCGAGCACGTGCAACTGCCGACCGGTTACTCGCTCGTATGGAGTGGTCAGTATGAGAACATGGTGCGAGTGCGGGAGCGCCTCGTGACCGTCGTCCCGATCACGCTCTTCATCATTGTTCTGCTGTTACACCTCAACACCGGGTCGTGGGTGAAGACGCTCATTATTCTCCTCGCGGTGCCGTTTTCGGCTGTGGGTGCGATCTGGTTTCTGTACCTACTGGGCTACAACCTGAGCATTGCGGTCTGGGTCGGTTTGATCGCGCTGATGGGCGTCGACGCCGAGACCGGCGTGTTCATGCTGCTCTACCTTGAGCTCGCGTACGACGAGGCGAAGGCCAAGGGACTGCTGCGCAGTTGGGACGACCTGCGTGCGGCGATCGTGCACGGAGCGGTCAAACGGCTGCGGCCCAAGGTGATGACGGTGGGCGTGATGTTCATGGGGTTGTTGCCGATCATGTGGTCGACCGGCACCGGCGCGGACGTGATGAAACGCATCGCCGCGCCGATGGTCGGCGGCATCTTCACGTCGTTCGTGATGGAGCTGGTCGTGTACCCCGCGATCTACGCGATCTGGAAGTGGGGCTGGGAGGTGAAGCCGGCCTTGGAAACGGCAGGGGGCGCTTGAATGCACAGGTTCACGGTACCGGCTCTGGTGATCACTCTGATCGCGATGGCCACGTTGGCCGCAGCGGCCTGGCTGCTGATGAGACACGGCTTCAGCGCCCGGGCTGAGCCCTGGTCGGGGGAGGTGTTCATCGCGCGCCATTTGCGCCGGCTGTCAATTCCGGCCGGGGCGCGGACTGCACAAAATCCGGTTCCGGCAACCGCACAAGTTGTGGTCGAGGCGCGCGCTCAGCCGGCCATCCGTTATGGCCTCGGAATCTTAGGCGTCGCGGTCCTGCTCGCCGTCAGCCAAGCAACCTCCGTCGGCCAGACTTATCTCGAGGACAATCCGCTGCTGCAGAAGCCGCTGACGTTCGCGCACATCAAACCGCCTGCTCGGTCACTGGGCAACGACGCCGGGACTGAACTTCATCTACGCCCAACTGAAAGCGCGTGCGGGCCTCCGCTCACGTTTTGGATTGCCCGGTGGTGGGCTGGTGGCAGCGTACCCAAAGGCTCTTCATGATGAACCACACCGGTGGATAGTTGGGCCACGCACACGTGCCGGGGAGACGGGCATGACGAGTCACCTGGCGAACTACCCGAATCAACCAGCCAGCTGCGAAGAGATGCTGGACGCGCTCCAGCGGGACGCCTTTGGGTATTTCCTGTACGAGACCAACCCTGCGAACGGCCTGGTGGCAGACAAGACGCAATCGGACGCCCCCGCGAGTATCGCCGCCGTTGGGTTTGCCCTGGCAGTATATCCGGTTGGCGTCGAGCGCTCATGGATGACGCGCGCCGAAGCAGCAGAGCGAACGCTGGCGGTGTTACGGTTCTTCTGGACCAGCCCGCAGGGG
>JBGOUW010000013.1:0-20397 GCA_041477755.1 Binatia bacterium | reverse complement strand
GTGTTCTTCGGGCTCTTCACCGCGCTGTTTCTGTTTCTGACGTTGCAATCCCTCGGCGCGCGCGCCTGGCGCGGAGTGAACTGAGATGGCGATGCCGCGCCTGCTTGGTCACGCTTCGCAGCAGGCCGCGCTCGTCGTGCTGCAGGTGGCGCTCGCCCTGACCTTCTGCGGCATTTTCGTGGTCCTGGCCGAACGCCATAACCAGCGCTTCGATCTGACGCCGACGCAAAGCTTCGTGCTCTCCGATCAGGCGATCAAGATCGCACGCAAGGTGACGCAGCCGGTCAAAGTCTACGGCTTCTACAACACTCAAGAAGGCGGCATGCGACGGCAGGTCGAAGACGTGCTCGAGCAGTTCAACCGCGTAAACCCGAACATCGGCTATAGCCTGCATGATCTCGATCGCAGCCCGGGGCTGGCCAAGAAGTACAACGTTGCCAGTTATAACACCGGCGTGATCGAGGCCGACGGCCGCACGGTGCCGCTCAGCAATCTCGATGAGATGGAGTTGACCAACGCGCTCCTCAAAATGACTGTGCAGGGGCAACGGACGCTGTGTTTCCTCACCGGCCACGGCGAACATTCGGTGAGCCAAGCCACCGAGCGGCGCGGCTACAGTGAAGTCGCGAAGGCGCTCGAACGCGAGAACTACACGATCCGCGCTATCGAGCGGCTCCCCCCAACCGGCGTACCGCCGGATTGCACCATCGTCATTTCTCCCGGCCCGACCCGCGAGCTGTTTTCGGGCGAAGCCGACCAGCTGAATGCCTACGTGCGTTCGGGCGGCCACCTGTTCGTGCTGGTCGATCCGGACGCCTCGGCCTCGTTCATCGCCATGTTGGCACGCTTCAACGTCAAGCCGGGCAACGATCTGATCGTCGACGAACGCAATCGTTTCTATGGTTCCGACAGCTTCATGCCGCGCGTGCCGATTTTCGATGAAGCGACGTTCCGCCGCAATCTCGAAACCGCCGCGGTGTTCCCACTCACGCGGACGGTCGAACCGGTGGACGAACATCGCGACGGGGTCGTCGTGTCGTTGATCGCGATGTCCGGCCCCGACAGCTGGGCGCGCGAAGGCACCGAACAGCCGCCGGCCGGTGCAGTCCACTTCCGTCCCGGTGTCGACAAGAACGGCCCGCTGCCGGTCGCCGTGATCGCCAACGTGCAGGGCAAAGGCGACGGCGATACTCCGACCTCCGGCCGCGTGGCGGTCTTCGGCGACTCCGACTTCGCCAGCAACTTCTACCTCAACCTGATGGGCAACAAGGACCTCTTCATGAGCACGGTGGCGGTGCTCGCCGAAGACGAAGATCTCGTCGCAGTGCGACGCAAAGGTCTACAGAAAGGGAGCATCTCGCCGATTTATCTGACCGCGGACCAGGGCCGGCAGATCTTCACCAGCGCGGTGCTGGTGCAGCCCGGCGTTTTGTTGCTCGCGGGCGTACTCGTCACGATGCGGCGGCGGCGGCGCGGCGGAACGTGATGGGCACGCGCGGCACGATTGCCCTTGCCCTGTTGGTTGCGCTCGGCGCCGCCTGGTTGGTCTATGAAGGCGCGCCGCCCGACGACCCGCGCGCTTCGGCGGGGACGCTGCTCGGTGAGCCGCGCGAGGTTGATCCGAACAATCCCACCGCTCGTTTGGTGAACTTCACCCCGGCGGACATTCAGCAGGTGACGCTCGTCCGCGACGGCAAGCGTTTGATCACCACGCGCACCGGCACGAGTTGGTCGGGAGTATCGACGCCGACTGCGATCCCCGATTTTCTCGACAGCCTGGCGCAGCTCGGCGAGTTGATGCGCCTCGAAGCGGGCCCCGCCCAACTGCACGAGTACGGTCTCGACGCACCCCAGGCCGAGATCGAGCTGCACCCCAGCGTGGGCGAGCCCGTGTTGATATTGCTCGGTGACCGCAATCCGCCCGCCACCGGTGCGTACGTTCGCATCGGCCGCAGCGGCGATGTAGTTCTCGCCGGCGCGCTCATCCTCTGGGAGTTCGACAAGGCCTTCAAAGCGCTTGGCGGATCGTGACGCGTGGTCGTGGCGCGTGGTCGTGAAACGGAGGGGCGAGATGCGCTTCGCAAGCTGTGCATTCGGCATCGCGGCGGTGATCGCGTTGGGCAGCGTCGGCCGCGCCGCCGATGATATTCAGATTCTCGAGCAGAACGGGAAGTGGGAATCGGGCTACGGTTCAACGTTCTTCAACATCGTCGGCAAGGTGAAGAATGCCAGCAGCAAGCCGGCGCGGGTCGTGCATCTCAGAGCTGAGCTGCTCGACAAGACCGGCAAAGTGGTCGCGAGCACCGATTTGTACAACTACCAAGCCGACAAGCTCTCCGACGACGCGCTCACCGGTACGCTCGACGAGAAACTCGCCAAGCTGAAACCCACCCTGATCGCGCCGGGCGCGACCGACAACTTCCGCTGCAGCTTTCTCAAAGAGGAAACCCCTGAGTTCGCCACCCACCGGGTCGTGGTGGTGGAAACGAAGTGGTAGATCGTGAGGTCTGAGATCGTGAGCGGTGCGTCGTGAGTTGGCAGACACCACGGTAACCCACCAACTCACGACTCACCACTCACGAATCACGACCTCACGCCGACGGCTCTTGCCGTAGCTCGACGGTGTTGCCGTCCGGGTCGAGCACCCACATCTGATCGCCGGCGTCGAGCACGTCGAGGCCCAAGCCTTTCAGCTTCGTGCGCATCCCGGGCACGTCGACCGTGACGGCGAAATGTGGATCGCTAGGATTGATGCGCGCCGGCGCTGCCGATCGGTTGTCGCGCTGGATCAAGTGGACTTGTCCCTCGCCGAGTCCATACCACACGCCGGGAAAACCAAAGTCCGGCCGCGGGATCGCCTTGAAGCCGAGAACCTTCTCGTAGAACTCGCGCGCGCGCGCGACATCGGCAACGCAGATCGATGCGTGATGCAGCACAGGGCTTTTCATGCGTCAGCTCCTACCACAGCAACACTCCGCACGAGAAATCCGCGGCGGGGCGCGCCTTCAATCCGATTTTGGCGGCGCGGCACCAAACTCCACCCCGCGTCGCTCGCGCCCGAGCGCGGCGACAACCGCGCCCAGGATGAAGACCGTCAGCGCAGTGAGCGCCATCGACGTCGCGTAGCTGGTGCGCGCGGCGTACAGCGCTTCGATGTAGACAATGCCACTCGCGAGCAGCACCCCGCATTGATAGGCGAAGCCAGGCAGGAAGCCGCGTACGCTGTCCGGCGACAACTCCGTGAGCTGGGCTGGGATCACCCCCCACGCCCCTTGCACCATGAACTGCATCGCGAAGGCGCCGGCGACCAGTAGCGGCAACGACGGCGCGAAGGCCCACAGCGGCGTGATCAGCATCGCGCCGATCAGCGCCGTCACGATCGCGCGCCGCCGCCCGATGCGGTCGGAGAAGTGACCGAACAGCACCCCGCCGATGATGGCGCCGACCATCGAGAACGCCGTCAGCGCCGCCCGCCCAGTCGGAGTGAAGCCCCACTCGCGTTGCAGAAAGGTCGGGTACATGTCCTGCGTACCGTGCGACACGCTGTTCATCATCGCCATCAGGATCGTGATGTAGCAGAACAGCTTCCAATTCGACGCGATCGCGTGGCCGAGTTGGCTCCAACTTTCGTGGCGTGTCCGCTCCCACACCTCCGATTCCTTCACACGCGCGCGCACGAACAGCGCCAGCAACGCGGGCAATCCGCCGATAAAGAACAGTGGCCGCCAGCCCCAGCGCGGAAACACCGTGAAGTACGCAATCGCCGCCAGCAGATATCCCGCGGCGTAGCCCTCCTGCAGCAACCCCGACAGCATGCCGCGGCGGCGCGACGGCGCCTTCTCCATCGCCAGCGACGCCCCCACACCCCACTCGCCACCCATGCCGATGCCGAACAGCGCCCGCAGCACGAGGAACGTCGCGTAGTTCGGCGCCAGCCCTGAGAGCACTTCGACCAGCGAGTAGAAGACGAGGTCGATCATCAACGGGATGCGCCGCCCATAGCGGTCGGCCATCAACCCGAAGATGAACGCACCCACCGGCCGAAACGCCAGCGTCACGGTGATCGACAGGGCGATGTCGGCGTCCGACTTGTTGAACTCCTTGGCAATCGCGGTGAGCGAAAAGACGACGAGAAAGAAATCGAACGCATCGAGCGTCCAACCAAGAAAGCCGGCCAGCACGGCATTGCGGTGACCGTCGACAGCGAGCGGAGCGGCCGCCGTCGATTCGCGCCGCGAGCGAGTTGTCACGCTTCCAGCTCCCGGTGCCGTTTGAGCCAGCGTTCGTAGTAGCCGAGCGCGCGCGCGCTGAAGGGTTCGGACTCCACCATCACCCACTCGCCCTCGTCGACGGCGTAGCCGACACAGAGGCGCTCTTCGTCGTCGCGGATGAACGCGAGGGTGGCGAGTCGTCCGTCGCGCAACCGATACGTGCGGCCGACCGGAACAATAGGGTCGCCGGCGGCGAGCGCTTTTTCGATCCCGGCGGCTTGCAGCCAGCGCTGCGACTTCACGGAAAGCAACGCCGTTCGGGCCCGCCCCGCGCTCTTCATCGCACCGCGTCGTGCCCGGTGATGTCGCGGCCGATGATCAACGTGTGCATGTCGTAGGTACCCTCGTAAGTATTGACGGTCTCGAGGTTCATCATGTGGCGGATCACCGGATACTCGTTGACGATGCCGTTGGCACCGAGGATATCGCGGGCGAGGCGGGCGATATCGAGCGCGTTCCCAACATTATTGCGCTTCGCGAGCGAGACCTGCTCGGGACGATATGTTCCGGCGTCCTTGAGTTGCCCGAGTCGCAGCGCCAGCAGTTGGCCCTTGGTAATCTCCGTCACCATGTGGACGAGCTTCTGCTGCACCAACTGGAAGCCGGCCAGCGGGCGATCGAATTGGGTGCGCGACTGCGCGTAGTCGAGCGCGGTGTGGTAGCAGGCCATGGCCGCGCCCATCGCGCCCCACACGATGCCGTAGCGCGCCTGGTTGAGACACGAAAACGGCCCCTTCAGTCCGGTGACGTTGGGCAGCAGATTGTCGCGCGGCACTCGCACGTCGTCGAGCACCAACTCGGAGGTGATCGAGGCGCGCAGCGAAAATTTTCCCTTGATGTCGGACGTGGTGTAGCCGGGCATGCCCTTCTCGACCAAGAAGCCGCGGATCCCGTCGGTGGTCTTCGCCCACACGATGGCGACGTCAGCGATGCTGCCGTTGGTGATCCAGCGCTTCACGCCCGAGAGGATGAAGTGATTGCCATCGGCGCGCGCGCGCGTGGTCATACCGCCAGGATCGGAGCCGTGATCCGGCTCGGTCAAACCGAAGCAGCCGATCGCCTTGCCGGCGGCCATCGAAGGCAGCCAGCGTTCCTTCTGTGCCTCGGAACCGAACGCGTGGATGCCGTGCATCGCGAGCGAGCCTTGCACCGACACCATCGACCGCAGACCACTGTCGCAGCGTTCCATTTCTTGGCAAATGAGACCGTACGCGATGTTGCTGAGACCCGCGCAGCCGTAGCCCTTGATATTGGCGCCGAACATTCCGAGCTCGCCCATGCGCGGGATCAGATGGCGCGGAAACTCCTCGCGCGCATGGTGTTCCTCAATGATCGGTTGCGCTTCGCGCTCGACGAAGTCGCGCACGCTCTGCCGGATCATCTTCGCTTCATCGCTGAGCAGCGCGTCCACGTCGTAGTAGTCCACGCCGACAAATGGCTTCATGCAGAGGTCCCCTTCTTTCTGGAGAATGGACCGCATGTTACTGGCCGGCCGGTAGACACACAATGGTGGAGTGCGGTCCGTGCAGGCAAGCACCCGGCAACGAACGCACGCGTAGCGGCCCGCGGTTACGTTCGTCGTACGCAGACCGTGAGGATTAGTAACCCTTCTTGACTTCGTTTCGTGCTGCTCTAACCTGTGATCCATGCACATCGAAACCTTGCGTGTGTTCTGCGACGTCGTGGAGACCGGCAGCTTCTCGGCGGCGGCGTCGCAGAACTACATCACGCAGTCGGCGGTGAGCCAGCAGCTGCGCGCGCTGGAGTCGCGCTATCAGTGTACCCTGCTCGAACGCAGCCGCCATGGCGCCAAGCCGACGCCCGCGGGCGAGATCCTGTACCGCGTCAGCCGCGAGATTCTGGAGAAGTACCAAGAGATCGAAGCGCAACTACAAGAGACTGGGAAGGTGGTCGCCGGCAATCTGCGGGTGGCCATCGTCTACAGCGTTGGCCTGCACGAACTGCCGCCGCACCTGAAGGAGTACATGCGCACCTACCCGCAGGTGAACGTCCACGTCGAGTACGCGCGGCCGAACAAGATCTACGACAGCGTGATCGCGGGCCAGATCGACCTTGGCATCGTGGCCTACCCGCAGAAGCACCCGCAGATCACCAACCTCCCGTGGCGCGAGGACCGGCTCGTGCTCGCCTGCCCGCCGGATCACCCCTTCGCCACGCTCAAGAAGGTCAGCATCAGCAAGTTGAACGGGCAAAACTTCGTGGCCTACGAGCAGGACATTCCGACGCGTAAAGCCACCGATCAACTGCTGCGCGAGCATCAAGTCACGGTGAACCTCACCGGTGAGTTCGACAACATCGAAACCATCAAGCGTGCGGTCGAGATCGGTCAAGGCACCGCGATCATTCCGCTCGCGGCAATCCGGCACGAGCTGGAGCACGGCACTCTCAAGGCGGTGCAGCTGAACGAAGCGACGCTGCTGCGGCCGGTCGGCATCATTCACAAGAAGAACCGCCACCTCTCTCCGGCGGCGGTCAAGTTCATCGAAATCCTGCATCGACAAGATTTGCGGTAACGCGCAACTGAGCCGTCGCCGCATTTCTCATGTCGCATTTCTCACTGGCCAAACCACGGAGGCGATGTTAGGGAGCGTGCATGAAGCTCTCTCTGGCTGCGGCGTTCGGGTGCTCGCTGATGCTTGGCTGCGGCGGTGGCAGCAGTGGCGGCCCGCCGCCCCCGCCACCGCCAAATCCACTCTACGTTCGCGTCAGCGGCAGCGACACCAACACCGGGGCCGACCTAAACAACGCGCTGCGGAGCATTTCGAAGGCCGCACTCATCGCCCGCGACGGCTACAAGATCATCGTCGGTGCCGGCACCTACATCGAAGGCGTCACTACCGATCGCACCGGCAACCCGGCAAAGGCGCTCATGTTCATCGCCGACGAGTCCGGCAGCCAGACCGGTGATGGTCCCGGCCCCGTCGTTATCAATGCGGCCGGGTCGCGCGTCGGCGCCGGGTTTCGCATCTCGAAATCGCCGGGGACTTTGATCGACGGCTTCACCATCATTCACGGCAGCGACGGCGGCATTGTGATCAAGAGCGGCAGCAACGACCTGACAATCGAGCACTGTACGGTCTTCAATAACTCCGGCGACGGCATCCGCGTGCAAGACTCACCGAGCGTGCTGATCTTGAACAACCTCATCTACGCCAACGGCGGTCTCGGCCTCGGTATCGTGGGCCAGGGGGCGGGATCTCGGGACGCGCGCATATTCAACAACACCATCGTCGCCAACGGCACCCGCGGCATCACCATCGGCAATACCCAGGCCGGGTCTCCCGGCGCCATGTTGCGCAACAACATCGTGCAGAACAATGCCGGCGATTCCAACATCCGCACCTACACGCCGCCGCCGGCAAATGTGCCCCGAAGCGATGTCGGCTACGATGAAGACTTCGACCTCGTGTTCCCGCCGAAGTTCCTCCCTGCCAATTTGCCGCACGGCGGGCACGTCTTGATCACCGACGCGCAGTTCGTCAACGAAGGCAGCGGCGACTACCACGTGCGCGGATCGAGCCCAACCATCGACAAGGGCATCGATCTGAATCTTCCGCCCGGCGAGCTGGATCGGCTGCACCAGCGCACGACCACAGGGATCGACGCCGATATCGGTCCGCCCGATCTCGGCTACCACTTCTTGCTCCAATAGAAGGCCCGGCGTCCGTGGCCGAATTGCAGCAGCGCACCCGTTACGGGGCGGTCAGTTCGCGAACTCGCGTTTCTTGAGTTCGCGGATGTAGGCGGAGAGTTTGGGATCCTCGGCGACGGCTTCGTTCACTTTTTCCTCAAATGCCGCCGCCGTCGCCTGCAGTGGGGCGAGATCGGCGGGGATGCCGAGAAACGACGTGAGCCGCATCAGCAGCGCGAGCGCGCCGCGCGGATTGGGTACGGCCGCAATATAGTGCGGCAGCGCCGCCCACAGGCTGACGTGCGTGAGCCCGTCGCGGCGACAGGCGTCACCGAGAACGCCAACAATGCCGGTGGGACCTTCGTAGCGGGTCGTCGTAACGTCGAGCTTTTTCAACAGTGCCGGATCGGAGGCGAATCCCGACACCGACACCGGGCGCGAGTACAACACCTCGGCAAGAAAGCCGCCGAGCGTCACCACCATTTCGGCGCCGCACTCGCGCGCGAGGCGCAGCACCGTGGCGCAGAACGTTTTCCATTTGAGGTGCGGTTCGGGGCCCCACCCGAAGATCAGGTCACGTTCGAGCGCAGCATTCGCGGTAAAGTGAAACTCGTTGGTGGTCCAGCTCACTTCGCGATGCATGCCTTCGACCAGACGCACATGCGGCCGCATCACGGTGAAATCGTAAAACTCGTCGGGTTCGATGACGGCGAGCGGTTTGGCGTCGAACTGCTCGGCGAGATAGCGGAGCGCCGCGGTCGCCGACTGCCCCGCGTCGTTCCAACCCGCAAATGCCAAGATCAGCGCGGGCTGACGCAACGCCGGCCGAGTCGTGAAGCTCAACGCGTCCACGATCCGAAGCTTCGCACAAACCGAGTGCGGAGCAAAGCGCGACGCCGTTGCCGCGTTTACAGTACGGATTGAGCACGCGAGCGGATGTTACCGTCGGCGCCGCGCGGAGGGATCCGCGTTGGGCGCAGGCTTTGGTTGGGGAGGTTCGTACTCTTCGTCGAGATAGTAGACGCCGACCACGACGCGCCGCCGGGCGCCGCCGGGCGCGCTCGGATTGCGGTCGCGATCGAACGTGGCAAGCAGCGTGTTGATCGTCTGGGTGAACTCCCCGCCCGCGCTGCGCACGCGTTGGCGCAGTTCGGGCAGCGCCGCCGCGCCGATGTTGTCGTAGTAGACCTTGCGCTGCAGGAACGCATCGGCCGGCGCGTGTTCGATGTTGTGGGTGATCGCCGCGATCAATTCGGCGACATCGGCACCGAGGATGGCCACCTTCTCCTCGGTGCCTTGAGCCGGAATATAGCCAGGCTGCACCAGGCGGATGGTGCCGCCGGACAGCAGCTCCACGGCACCGACTCGGATCAACTCATCGAGCACTGCGCGCGGCGGAATGTCGCCCCCAATCTCGGCAACAAGACCGGTAAACGACACACCCGCCCCCGGTTCGTCCCAGGGGAGATCGCGCGGTGCGTGATCGGCCGCGAGGTAGGGTGGCTCCGCCACCCAGCGCCCGATCACGCGGGTCGCGAGCCCGTAGCTCAATTGCGCGGTTTCGCTCGGCAGCGGCGTCTGACCGCGGCGAATCTGGCCGATCTCCTTGCGCGTGATGCCGGTCACCAGTGCCACGCGACTGTCCGTCTGCTTCTTGAAGGGCAGCGCGAAGTACTGCGTCCCAACCTCGATGTAGACTTCCTTGGCGATGCGACCGAAGGCGGGAAACGTCAGGCCGTGAGCGACGAGTTGGCGCACCAGCGGCAATAGGATGGTCCGCAGCGCGCGGATCAGCGCCCGTTTGGCGCGGTCCTCGTCCATCGGCGTGCGGGCTCCGGCAGGCTGGGCATGGCGACGGGTATTGTGCCGAAACCGGCGCCGAGAACAAGGGCCGGGGCGAGATTCGTGCTTGTAACTCGCGTTCGATGCGGCCCCGCGTCCGGAGAGTCCTTCGATCAGATGGCGTTGCGGCGCGCGCAGTAGAGACACAGCTCGCGCCCGCCAAGCGCGTAGGTGAGCGTATCGAGCGGATGCGCGCATACCGCGCACAGGCGGCGCGCGCCGTCGCTCACCGAATTGATGGTGAACTGTTTGCGATCCAAGTCCAACCGCGCCGTGCCGTGGCGACGCGCGTAGCTGGTCGCGTGCTCGAAGGCGATCTCATGGTCGTAGCGGGTTCGAGCTGGAACCAGGAGCGCGCCACCCTGAAACGATATTCGCGCCACTCCCTTCATGCCGAACTCCCCAGTGTTGCTGCACCCGCCTCCTCTCCTCTCCGCCGCTCACGTGCAATTGATCGTTTGATTTGCGGTGATTGTCCGCCCGCCCGACACGCACGTCAATACCCACCTCCGGGGAACATCGCCGCCAATTGTGTTGGTCGCCGGCTCGCGATCGCGCTCACCGGAATGCCGGCAACACCTCGCGGGCGAACAACTCGGTGGCGCCCAGGCGATCAACGCGGCCGAACATGCCGATGAAGTGGGTCACGCCGATCGCCGTGTATTGCTTGATGCGCGCGATCACGGTTTCGGGTGTCCCACTGATCATGCTGTCTTCCAACTGATCGGCGGCGGCGCCGAGGCGCGCCGCGCGCTTGGCCAGGCGCTCTTGCAGCCGCCGCTCGCTCGCTTCGATGAGGATGTTGCCGAACCAACTCTTCTCGATCACGTTGAAATCACGACCAACCGCGCGACAATGCGCGGCGAGGATCGGTAGCTTGACCTGAAACTCCTTCACGCTGCCGCCGAAGTTCCAGCGGTCGGCATACTGCGCCACGATCCGCAGCAACACTTTCTCGCCGCCGCCACCGATCATGATCGGCGGGTACGGCTTCTGCAACGGCTTGGGATTGCACCACGCCTTGTCGACCCGGTAGTGCTGACCCGCGAAGGTCGCGCGTTCTTCGGTCCACATCAGCTTGCAGATGTGCAGCGATTCTTCGAGTTGCCGTAGGCGCGTGCCGATCGCGGGGAAGTCGTAGCCGTAGGCGGCGTACTCCCGCTCGTACCAACCCGCGCCCAACCCGAACTCCAGACGGCCGTTGCTGATGTGGTCGACGCTGGCGGCCATCTTCGCGATCAGCGGCGGATGGCGGTAGTTGTTGCAGCCGACCAGCGTGCCGAAACGAATCGTCGAGGTCTCGCGAGCGAGCGCCGCCATCAACGTCCAGCACTCGAGGGAATCGTCCGATGGTGGCGTGATCACCCCGTAAAAGTGATCGTCGAGCCATACGGAGTCGTAGCCCAAGCGTTCGGCCGCCTGCCAGTGGCGCGCGAGCGCCTCGAAGGTCGCGCCTTCGAGCGGTGTTTGGATGCTAAAACGGATGCGTGGTGCCATCATCGTGTGGCCCTCCTGACTCGGCCGTATCACGACCGCGGTGGCGCTTGTTACTCGGCGCCAAAGCGCTCGTCAATCAGGCGGCGAAAGCGCCGCCCGTAGATCAGCTCGAAGGTGTCCGCCTTGTCGGGAAACAGCCGCAACACCTGCACACGCAGCACGCGAACCACGCACTCCGCGTCGGCTCGGGACAACGGGTAGCCACGCACAGCGGCGGTCGTGATGTCGACCAACAACCGCAGCCGACGCATCTTGCGCTGCTCGTCACCCGCTGCGGCGGCATTCGACGCCTTCACCATCGCACCGACACTCAGTTCAGGCAGGATTTTCGACCGGATGAGATCGTGCCACGGACGCTCGACACCGACAACTGTCCTGAGGCAGGCAAATGGTTTGACAGCGTGAGAGATTGCCGGTACGAAAATTGAGCTTCGCATGTCGGCTCACCGTGGTTGCCTCACCCGTTCATCTTCGACTCCGGTCACCTGACGCCCCGGGGCACAGCGCCCGCGGGACCGGATCAGCTCCGAGCGGCTAGCCGACAAGGACTCGTTGCGATTAAACAAGACGTTGACCGTCACCCCGAAACGACCGATGCGCACGTAGGAGGACTTCCGTGGAAGGCTTGAGCATTCTCGACATGATCCAAACCGGGTGGCTCGCCACCTATCCGCTAATCTTATTCTCGCTCGTCACCGTCACCATCATCTTCGAGCGGCTGTGGTCGTTGCGTAACCTGATCTCCGGCAGCCTCACCCTGGCGAACAGCATCTGCCCAACGTTGGAGACGGGTGACTTCTCTAACGCGTTGAACGCGACGCGCGCCCAGAGCGGCTTGCCGACCGGTCGGATCTTTTCCGACGTCCTGGCCCGCCACCAGAAGGATTCGCTCGAATACCTCGCCGGACTTACCGAAGAGAAACGCTTCGAGGAGCTCGAGGCCCTCAAGGGGCCGCTGTGGGTGCTCGGAACGGTCGCCTCGAGCGCTCCGTTCATCGGACTGTTCGGCACGGTGGTCGGCATCATCAAAGCGTTCCACAACATGGCGCTGATGGGCAGCGGGGGATTCTCCGTGGTCGCGGCCGGCATCTCAGAAGCACTGGTGGCCACCGCGCTCGGGTTGGGGGTCGCGATCATCGCGGTGGTCGCCTACAACTACTTCCAGACCCGCATTGAACGGATCGAGTCCGCGATGACGATCGCCTGCAATCGCGTGATCGACGCCATTCACCTCGGACGGCAGGCCAATGGCCCTCGGTAGTTTTCGGAAGCGGGCGAGGTCTCCGATCGTGGCGGAGATCAACATCACGCCACTCACCGACATCTTCCTGGTGCTGCTGATCATCTTCATGGTGACCAGCGCCGCGATGGTGGAATCCGGCGCCAAGATCTCGCTGCCTGAAGTCGACGCGACCACATCGCAGCCGCGCGAGATCACCATCATGATCACGCCGAGTAACGATATCTACGTCAACAGCCAGCCCACAGCCTTCGACGACCTCGAACAAGTGCTGCGCGGTCTGGTCAGCGCGCGACCGGATATTCCCGTCGTTCTCGAAGGCGATCGCGAAGTGTTGTTCGGCAACGCCGTGAAGATCCTGTCGACAGCACAGAAGGCGGGCGCGCAACAGGTCGCGATCGCCGCGGAACGCCACGTCGCGCACTGACCGCTCGCCGATGGCCGACGATTCTTCCAAGCAACCGGACCCGGCACGGTTCGATCCGTGGTCGGGAAAGCGTCTCAGTGGGCTACGCTGGTTCGGCGTCTCCGCCGTGGTGCATGTCGGTCTGCTGATCGTCCTCGGCACGGTGACCTTCACGGTGATCAAGAAGGCTGAGCCAGTTAAAGTCACCGTGGTCGAAGACACAGCGGGCCCCGATGAGTGGGAAGGCGCCGCGTCGCTGCAGGATTTGGAAGGCGTTCTCAATGTCCAGCGCGCGGCGCCGCAGCAGGCACGGCCGCGCGGACCGGTGGTACAGAACGTCAAAGCGCCCGAGATGCCGCGGCTTGCCGGCTTGGGCCCCAAGCTCGGGGCCGGGCCGACGATCGACACCGCGGCCACTACGCTGTCGTTTGGCTCGGGAGGAATCGGTGGCCTCGGCGGCGGCTTCGGCGACTACGTCGGCGGCCTGCGCAAGACTGGCCTCGACATCGCGCTCGTCATCGACACCACCGACAGCATGCAGTTCGTCATCGACGACGTGAAGCAGAAGCTCACGCAACTGGTCACCACCATGCAAAAGATGGTGCCCACGGCGCGCATCGGCATCGTCGTGTACCGCGACAAGGGTGACGACTACGTGGTGAAGTGGAGCGACCTTAGCTTCCGCACCGACAAGCTGCGCGAGTTCCTCTCACACGTGACCGCCGAAGGCGGCGGCGATTGGGAAGAGGCCGTCAAAGAAGGCATGGACGCCGCGACGAAGGAACTCAGCTGGCGCAAGCAGTCGAAGAAGATCATCGTGCTGGTTGGCGGCTCGCCGCCGCACCCGGAAGACGTCGAGGATGTGCGCGACCTAGTTCGCAAGTGGCGCAGCGACGGGGGTTATGTCAGCACCGTCGACGTCACCAAGCGCATGCACGAGGAGTTTGATCACCAGATGTGGCGCTCGCTGCACGGTAAGGAGCCTTTCCAACCGTCGCCGATGCCGGAATTCTACAAACAGGTGTCGCAAGTCTTTGGCGAGATCGCGGCCGACGGTGGCGGCGAGTTGATCCAGCTCGACCAGCAAAAGGCGTTGATGAAGGAAGTCATCGTTCTCACCTTCGGCTCGCGCTGGAAGGTCGAGATGGCCAAATTCCTCGGCGAGCTGTCGTGACCAAGTTGCGCGTCGGCAAGTTGCGCGTCGGCAAGTTGCGCGTCGGAATGATGCCCACGGTGGCGGCCGTGTTTCTGCTCTTCGCCGCCGTCGGCCGAGCGGCAGCCCAATCAACGCCGGGGGACTTGCGGGCGCGCGCAAAGCAGATCGCGAGCGACATCACCGCACAACAGGCCGCCAATCGTTTCGATGCCCGCGCCCAGCAGGCTGCCATCCAGCAACTTGGCCAACTCGGTCTGGGCTTCATCGATCTCAGCGACAAAGCCGTGCGCACCGGAGCCGAAGCGCGCGAGAAGGAGACGCTCCTCGGGGTCTACGAGGCGGTGAGCGCCCCCCTCGATCGCATCTACGACAGCAACAGCGGCAGGCTGGAACGATTCGCCAAGAACATCATGGACCAGGACGGCGATCTCGATGCCCTCTACGAGTCCACCGAGTGGAAGGAGTCGCAAGCTGTCGCCGCGCAAGCGCTCTACTTCCTCAACTGGCTGCACTACTACGGCGCCCGGCTATACACTGGTGGGCCGCGCAAAGAGCTGCTGGAGAAGGCCGAGCGCGGGTTCTCGGAATTCGCGGTCGGCGAACGCCGCAGCGAACTCATCACCGAGAGTCTGCTCGGCCGCGGGCTGTGTCACTTGGAGCTCGGTAACTACGACTGGGCCATCCGCGATTTTCAGATCGTCGTTGACGACAAGGACGCATCCGCCGAACGTCGTGGCAAGGCCCGCCTGGGCATGCTCGACGCCTCGTTTCGCGGCGGCAAATTTCAGGAAACGGTTCGGCTCGCGGACACCTTGCTCGCGGCCGACTCAGCCGATGCGTCGCTGATCCGCTACTACCGCATACGGGCACTGCTGGGCGCCGCCAAGGCGGGCGGGCCGCAGGCTGGCCACTACCGGCAAGAGGCGCTCGCGGCGATGGATCAACTGCGCCGCGCCGGCCCTGGGTGGCAAGAGAAGGTCGACGGCTTGATGCAGGCAGAAGAAAAGCCGGAAGACTTCAGTGCGAACGCCAGCAGCCCGGCTGCCAAATGGAGCGTCGCTCGCCTCCTCATGCAAAAGACCGACTACAAGGCGGCGCGACCACTGCTCGAAGCGATCGTCGCCGGCAGCGATGCCGACTCGAAACGCGTCGAGCAGGAAGCGCACTACCTGCTTGGACTCTGCGTTTTTCAAGCCGGCGACTATCAAGCGGCGGCGACTCAGTTCGCGGCGGCGCTGGCAAAAGGCGACCCGGCCTACGGCGCCGACGCCGCCTATCTGCGATTCAAGGCACTCGAGGCGCTCGCCGCCAAGAGCCCGGAGGCCGACACCCAAAGCTACGAAGACGCGATGCGGACGTACTTGTCGCGCTATGGCGATCATCGCAACGCATACGAGGCACGCTATCGGCTCGGCGAATGGCTGCAGGCGCACAAGCAATTCGGCGCCGCGCTCGACGCCTACCAGCACGTCAATGGCGATTCAGGCTTTGAGTTGCGGGCGCGCTTCGGCTCGCTGCAGTGCCGCTTCGAGATCCTGCAGGGCGGCGACGAGAAGAAACCGACCGGGGCCGAGCGCGACGCGGTCATCGCCGCCATCGGCCAGGACCTTGCGCAGTTCACCCAGGCGTCGGCCACATATGAGCACAGCGGCGACAAGAGCGTCCCGCTGCCGGAGCTGCGCGCCAAGGCGGCGGTGATGAACGCCGTCTACGCAAGCCTTGCAGCTGAACCGCGCGACGATCAGGCGCTCGCCGGTTTGGCCGACTTCGAGAAGAAGTATCCGAATGAGTCTGATCTGTTCCCGCAGGTGGCGCGCCTGCGCCTGGGCGCGATGCAGCGGCTCGGCCGCTTTACCGATGCGGAAGCCGAGGTCCGCCAGCACGGCACAGTATTGCGGGCCGACGGAAAGAACGAGGCGATCGAGGCGCTCGCGACGGCCTTCATCAAGGAAGGGACACGGCGCAAAGCGAAGGGCGATGCACAGGCGTGGCCCGCGGCACAACAGGTCGCGCTGCGGCTTTACGAGCTGCTACCGACCGAGTCCGAGGGCGGTAACAAGACCAAGCTCACGCTCGCGCGCCTCTACGAAGGGGCCGACGAGTTGGAGAAGGCGAACGCGTTGTATCAAGAGGTCCTGAGCGCAGATCCGAACTCTCTGGCCGCATTGCGCGGCCTTTCCCACATTGCCGAAGAACAGAAAAATCTCAACGCTGCACTCGGCTACTGGCAACGGTTTCTCAAGGTCGCGCGCGCGGGCGACGTGCCGTGGTACGAAGCGTCTTACGAAACCGCGCGCCTGACGCTGGCGACCGGGAAGAAGGCCAAGTCATGCGAGCAGCTCACCGAGCTGAAGCCCGCAATGCCAGGTCTGGGTGACACGGAGCTGCGAAGCAAGCTCAGCGATCTGTACAAGAAAGCGTGCAACTAGATCTATCGCGGTGCGGCCACGCGACGGGTGGGGATCGAAGGCACACACTGGGCAGCGGCGGCGTGCCGCTGCCCAGTGATCGGTGAGAGTTACTTCATCTCTCCGCCGGCAGGCTTGTCTGCCTTTGGTGTCTTCTTGCCACCCTTCTTGTGGCTGCCTTTCTTGCCACCTTTGTGGCTCTTGCCCTTGGCAGGCTGTTCGGCAGTCGTGCCTTCGGCCTGAGCCATGGCGGCGAGCGGGGCGCCCGCGAGTAGCAGGGCGGCAAGAGCAATCGTAATCATGCGTTTCATAGGTCTCCTCCAGTGGTTGTCGTTACGGTTCTTTGTTACCAACTCTTTAGTGCCGTCGCTCGATCGAATATCGAACCCGGCGTGGTTTCAAATAGTAAAAACCCAACCCGATGTAAACGGGTCTTGCGGGCGTCTAGGGGGGGCCGCGGCCGCACAAACCGGCGGGCCACCCCGGCGGCGTCTCGGGTAGCAACCCCGACGTGCGCCAGACTTGCCATGCCAACCGGTCCGCCGCCGTGCGAACGGTCGCAAAGGCATCCGGGCGCTCCCGCTGCTCAACCCTGGCGCAGTCTTCGCGGGCGGCAAACGCAGCCCCGATCGCCCCAGGCGAGCCGCTGCTCACATCAGGGTCGGAAGCAGTCAACGCGGTGGGAGTGATCATGGCCAAGGGAGCGCAGCGGTTACGACGCTCTAACGCACACACCTGCTGAGAAGTTGCGGTCTTCGGAAGAAGTGACAGTCGACATCGGCAAAGTCGCACAGGCCGCGCTCTTGTAGCAGACCGACAACACACCGGAAAGCTCTGGTGCTCCGCCGCGACAGTAGCGGCTTCAATTGGCGTCCACACCCGGCAGTTGAACGCCCGCCTGCACCAACCGCGCGAAGAAGGTGGCCAACGCGGGAGGCATCGCGACTTCCTCCTCGATGGTGGAATCAGGCATCGATTCAAACTGCAAGATGTTCAGCTCGGCGTACTTGGCACGTACTCTTGGGGTCAGCAGTCCCAGCCGTTTGAGGTTCGGAACGATTTTCGAGAACAGCATCTGGCGAAAGCCGATCATGAACGGGGTCGACAGCGACCATGGCATCCACACCTTTGGATCGAGCCCGATGCGCTCCCACACCTCTTCCATCAGCAGCCGATCGCGCATGAGCACGGTAGCCTCGATGACGAACTCCTCGCGCTCGCGCAACTCGGTCGACGACAACTCCTTGGTGTAGAGATCTTGCAACGACAGCACGCCAAAGGCGACGTGACGCGCCTCGTCGCGCATCACCGCGGACGTGATCTGTTGGATCAACGGCTCATCCGCTTGGGTGAACTTCATCAGGCCAAACGCCGCCAACGCGAGGCCTTCGACCATGATCTGCATGCCGAGATAGATCATATCCCAGCGCGAATCGCCGATGATCTGATTCAGCAAAGTGCGCAGGTGCGGATTGACGGCGTAGCTGAGACCCATCTTCTCGGTCAGGTACCGGCGATACACCTCGACGTGGCGCGCTTCGTCAGCCACTTGATTGGCGGCGTAAAACTTCGCCTCGATCCATGGCACCGTGTTCACGATCTCGGCGGTGGCCAGCAATGCGCCCTGTTCGCCGTGCATGAACTGCGACAACATCCACGCGTTCATGTGATGATTCATCCGCCGCCGCGCGCGCGTGTCGAGCTTCTGTGGCGGCTGCAGGATCGCGTCCATGACGTCGTGGTCTTGGACGGTCTCGCGCTCGGGATCAACGTCGATGGACCAATCGATATCGGTCGACGCGTTCCACTGCATCAGCTTGCCCTTTTCGTACAGGCGCATCAGCTCATCGTGGCGCGTTTTGTACTCCCAGTTGAACAGCGACGGGAATGCCGTCGGCACACGTTCTTCGGGTCCGATGGCGGGTAGCTCGATGTCATGATGCATGGTGGTCACACAATCTCCGTCGTCTAGCTTGCAGCAGCCTGGGCGTGTCGATGCAGATCGAAGCGCTGCCCCAAGAATGAATCGATGGCCGCATTGGATCGGCGGTTGTAGTCCCCGCGCCAATCAATCTGGAATGCGTGCGGGGCACCGTCGAGGACCAGCAGCTCGACTTCCCGACCGGCGGCGCGCAACGCCTCGGCCATTCGTTGCGATTCGCGATGTGAGACAACCTGGTCCCCGGTCCCATGAATGAGCAAGGTCGGCGCGCTCGCATGCGTGGCATGCAACACCGGTGAGGCCAGGGCTGCCCACTCGGGCTCGGCGTGCCGAGGGCCGAGAAACCGGGCGATAGCGTCGGGCCCGTCCGTCACCAGGCGGCGGCGCAGATCGAATGCACCGTAGTGCGCGATGACGCCGCGCACGTCCTCCGACACCGCGCGCAACGCGGCTGGGAGATCCGGTTCAAGCTGCGGCAATCCGCGCGCGACGTGGGCCAGCATCACCAGATGGGCACCCGCCGACATGCCGAGCAGCACGAGACGGTTCGGGTCGACGTTGAACTGCGCCGCTTCGGCCCGCACAAAACGCAGCCCCCGACGCACATCGTCGAGCGCCGCGGGAAACGGGTGCAGCGGCGCCAACCGATACGAAATCGAGATCGTGGCGATGCCGCGGCGCGCAAAGTGAAGGCCGTAGCCGGCCGCCTGGCTCGGGTCGCCGTTCATCCAGCCGCCGCCGTGGACGACGACCACGGCCGGCGTTGGTGCGTCCACAGGTAGCGGGCGATAGAAATCGTATCGCAGCGGCACGCCCGCTACTTCGTCGTACACGACGTCTTCACGTAGTTCGTGATGCGCCGACGATTGCGGAATGCCCGGCACTTGTCGCGGAAAGCGCGCCTCGCTCATCGATTCGTCTCCTGCGCCCGCCCGCCGTCGCCTTGGCGCTTGATCAGTTGGTGTAGCTCGTCGATTTCGCGCTGCAATGCCTGGTTCCGACGCGCGATGCTGGCGATGTATAGGAACAACAGCAGCCAGATCGCCGTGTATGCCGCAAACAGGAACGGAAAATTTGTCATGGTCTCGGTCCGATCAGCGTTCGTGCTCGGCGAGGAGTTGCTGGTGCAGCACCTCGACCTCGTCGTGCAGGCGCGCGCTTTCGTTGCGCACCCATAGCAGCCAGCCGAGCAGCGCCGCAAACGCGAGGAAGCTGACCAGCAACGTCGCCTGCATGCGCGGATCCTCAAGCCCGGAGCCGCCCTCGCGGGTGACCAAGACCGCCGGATGGATTGTGCGCCACCAGTAGACCGCGCGATTGATGATCGGAATGTCGATCGAGCCGACAATGCCGAGCACCGCGGCATAGCGCGCCGCTTGGTCACTGGTCGCGGAAAATTCGCGCAGCATGAGATACGCCGCGTAGATCAGCCAGAGAATCAGTGCCGACGTGAGGCGCGCATCCCAGGTCCACCACGTCCCCCAGATCGGCCGCGCCCAGATGGTGCCGGTGACCAACATCAGGGTGCAGAACATCATGCCCACTTCCGCAGCCGAGTGCGCCAAGCGATCCCAGAAGCGCGTCCCACGCCACAAGAACAACGCGCTCGCCAGCGCTACGAGACCGAAGGCAACAAAAGTCAAGATCGCCAACGGCACGTGGAAGTAGAAGATGCGTTGCACGATCCCTTGCACCTTGTCGCTGTGCACGTACATGAAGACCATATAGATGGCGAGCAGCATCGTCACCCCGCTGAGGGGCGCGAGCACAACATCGGCAACCCGGCGTCCGGTCGACATCATCATCACCTCAGGCAATCGTCACTCTTCGACAGCATATTCAAACAGCAACCAGCCGACAACCAGGAAGACCAAATCAAAGCCGAGCAGCAGATGCAGCCACTGGCTGACGTCGCCGAGGGTCTTACCGGCCAGAATACGGTCGCTCGCTTTGACGCCCGCGATCAACACCGGGACCGCGAGG
>JBGOUW010000509.1:0-3639 GCA_041477755.1 Binatia bacterium | reverse complement strand
TCCTGGCCATCGCCTGGGTGGTGACACTCTCAACCGACTGGATCATTGCCCCTCCGATCTACAATGAGACCACCGGTTGGGAACACACATACGGGCCCGGGTACCCGGTCTTCTTGCTGGGCAGCGCCTACGTCCTCGTCTTCTCCACGTATGTGCTGTGGCGGGGCGTCAACGCCGCCCACGAACCGGTGGAGCGCAGGTACAGACGCCTCAGCTTCGTGGCGTTGGTGGGCGGGTTGTATGTCGGTGCGGCGGTGCTCGGCTTTGTCTTCCCCTGGTTTCCGGGCTGGCGGACCCACGCGTTTTCGATGCTTCCCATTCTCTTCGGCTTGTTCCTGCTGACCTACGCCCAGATGCGGTACCAGTTCGAAACCATCGGCGAATTCAGCCGCAAGCTCGAAGAGAAAGTCGCCGCGCGGACTGCCGAGCTGGCGCAGGCGAATCTCGATCTGCAACAGGCGAAGGAAGTGGCCGACGAAGCCAACCGAGCCAAGAGCGCGTTCCTCAACACCGTGAGCCACGAGCTGCGCACGCCGCTGACCTCAGTCGTCGGCTTCGCCAAGCTGATCAAGAAGCGGCTCACCGATGTGATGCTCCCTGCGCTTGTCAGCGCCGACGCAAAAGTCGAGCGCGCCTCCCGTCAGGTGAGCGAGAACGTCGACATCATCGTCGCCGAGGGCGAGCGGCTGACGACGCTCATCAACGACGTCCTCGACCTCGCCAAGATCGAGTCGGGCAAGGTCGAGTGGCACATGCAGCCGGTGGCGTTGGGTGAGATCATTCAACGCGGGATCGCCGCCACGACCTCCCTCAGCGGCGTGAAGGGTTTGGCAGTGCACACCGAGATCGACGAACTACCAACAGTCGTCGGGGATCCGGACCGCCTGATCCAGGTGCTGATCAACCTGCTCTCGAACGCGATCAAGTTCACTGACAACGGCGCGATTACCTGCCGCGCGCGCAAGGCGGATGGCGCCATCGAGGTGAGCGTCACCGACACCGGCTCGGGGATTGCCCCGGAGGATCAGCCGAAGGTCTTCGAGCAGTTCGTGCAGGTAGGCGACACGCTCACCGGCAAGCCCACGGGCACGGGCCTCGGCCTGCCGATCTGCAAACAGATCATCGAACACCACGGCGGCCGTATCTGGGTAGAGAGCGTCGTCGGTCGCGGTAGCACCTTCGCGTTCACCTTGCCCAACAACGGTGCGGCGCTGCCGGTGGACAACCCAGAATCGATGACGCGCACGAACACGAGCACGAGCACGAACGGATGACCCTCCAGTACACCCCGGTGATCCTGCCGCTGCTGCTGAGTGCCGCCATCACGAGTGGGCTGGGAGTCTACGCCTGGGGCCATCGCCGCGGACGCGAGGGCGTGGTCGCTTTTGCGCTCTTGAACTTTTCCGGCGCGCTCTGGGCGCTGGGCGAGGCACTGCAGTGGGCCAGTGCGGATCCCGCTGGACAGTACTTCTGGCTGCGGTTCTATTGGCTAGGGGTCGAGGCACTCCCGTTCTTCTGGTTCGTCTTCGCCGCGCAGTACAGCGGCTGGGGTGGGTGGCTGAATCGCCGAAGTCTGGCGTTGCTGTCCGCGGTTCCGATCGGCGGAGTTCTGCTGACGTGGACGAACGAATGGCACCACTTGGTCTGGTCCGGCATGCACCTGTCGGATTCGTACGGAGCGGCGTGGGTCGACATGGAGCGTGGTGCCTGGTGGCCCGCGCTGGTCTTTTGCAACTATGTCTTCATGCTGAGCGGCACGGGCCGGATCGTTGTGTCGCTGGTACGGTCGCCCGAGCGCTATCGCGGTCAGATGTTGGCTCTGCTGGTTGCCGTGGCGAGCCCGTTTGCCGTCAATGTCTTCTTTGTCCTGCGCCCGTCGCCCGTGGATCCAACTCCAATTGCGATGACGATCAGCGGAGCGGTGGTTGCGTGGGCCATCTTTCGCCACCGCCTGCTCGACATGCTCCCGGCGGCGCGTCACACGATCATCGAGAACATGAGCGATGCGATGGTGGTGCTCGATCAGGACCACCGGATAGTCGATCTCAATCCGGCGACCAAGCGAATCATCGGCCGTTCGGGGACCACGGCGATCGGTACACACATCGCCGAAGTCGTGCCGGCGTGGGCTGAGTTGCTGGGCGCGGACGGCGACGGCGCGACGCTGCGCGAAGCCGAGGTGGCGCTCGACGGCCACGACTACGAGCTGCGCATCTCGCCGGTACGGAATAAGGACGGCGCGGTCACCGGCCGCGTCGTCCTGCTGCATGACATCACCGAGCAGAAGCAGACGCGGGAGAGGTTGCGGCAGAGCGTCGAGACTTCGCGGGTGATCCTCGAGAGCATCGAGGACGGTTACTACGAGATTGATCTCTACGGGAAAATGATTGCGACGACGGACGTCACGGCCCGGATAGGCGGCCTGGCTAACAAGGAGGAAGCGGTCGGCCGGAACTTCGCCGAGTTCACCGACGCAGCCAGCGCGGAGCGCTTGCTCGGCACGTTCAATCGCATCTATCGGACCGGGGAGGCGATCAACGACATCGAGTACCCCTTCACCACGCCCGGCGGAGCGAGCAAGTCGATCGAAATGTCGGCGACCTTGCGGCGAGACGCGCGCGGCGCGCCAATCGGTTTCCGCGGCATGCTGCGCGACGTCACCGAGCGCAAGCGCGCCGCGGAAGAGCTGGCGCGCGCCAAGCGGATGGCCGAAGAGGCGAGCCAGGCGAAGGGCGCCTTCCTGGCCACGGTGAGCCACGAGCTGCGCACGCCGCTGACCTCAGTGCTCGGCTTCGCGAAACTGATCAAGCGGCGCATGGGCGAGACCGTCCGTCCGGGGATGGCCGCGGCCGAGCCCAAGGTGCAGCGCGCCCTCGCGCAGGTGACCGACAACGTCGATATCATCGTGACGGAAGGCGAGCGGCTGACGGCGCTGATCAACGACGTGCTCGATCTCGCCAAGATCGAGTCAGGCAAGGTCGAGTGGCACATGCAGCCGGTGGCGGTGGGCGAGATCATCGCGCGCGCCATCGCGGCGACGACGTCACTCAGCGGCGCGAAGGGACTTGCGGTGCGCTGCGAGATCGAAGACGTGTTGCCCACCGTCGTCGGCGACCCGGACCGGCTCATCCAGGTCGTGATCAACCTGCTGTCGAACGCGATCAAGTTCACCGACCATGGCGCGATTACGTGTCACGCACGGCGCGTGGACAATGACGTGCAGGTCAGCGTAACGGATACCGGGACGGGCATCGCCCCGGAGGACCAGGGCAAGGTCTTCGAGCAATTCGTCCAAGTGGGCGACACCCTGACGGACAAACCGACGGGAACCGGCCTCGGCCTGCCGATCTGCAAGCAGATCGTCGAGCATCACGGCGGCCGCATCTGGGTAGAGAGCGCGATCGGGAAGGGCAGCACGTTCGCCTTCACACTGCCGATCAACGGTGTGGCGACGGAAGGCAGCAACGGATGATCTCGCGCCAAGGCGCAAAGAAGAGCAGGTTCACCACGAAGAACACGAAGGCCACGAAGGGTGCCGGGCGGACTTCCAGGGAGCTTGCGTGAAGAATGAATCTTATGATTGGCTCGGAACAAGGCCCTTGGCCTTGCTATTGGTGTGCTTCGTGCCTGCCATGGTTC
>JBGOUW010000556.1:0-3247 GCA_041477755.1 Binatia bacterium | reverse complement strand
GCCAGTGCCCCCAACCGCGCCTGTGTGACCGACGTGACGGCGCTCTGGACCAACGAAGGCTGGCTGTATCTGGCCACGCTGCTCGACTTGTACTCCCGGCGCGTCGTCGGCTGGGCGAGCAGCCCGACCAACGACACCGCCCTCGCGCTCGCGGCGCTGCGCCTGGCCGTGCTCCAGCGCCGCCCGAGCGCCGGGCTCGTGCACCACTCCGACCGCGGCAGCCCCTACGCCAGCGTCGCCTACCGCGCCGCACTGACCCAGCACCGCTTGGTGGCGAGCATGAGCCGCAAGGGCACCTGCTGGGACAACGCCGTCGCCGAGAGCTTCTTCGGCACGCTGCGCGCCGAGCTCGTTGATCATGAGCGCTACGCGCCGCGCGCCGCGGCGCGCACCTCCATCGCCGACTACATCGACAACTTCTACAATGTCGAGCGTCGTCACTCGTACCTCGGCTATCTCAATCCCATCGAGTTCGCATTGCGTTCCACGACCAAACGACGTGTGGCATAGTCATGCTGTCCACCAAACCGGGGAACTTCAGGTCGTCAAATCGAGGCGACAGCTGGCACGTTGCCTTGGTCGTGGTTACCCTACCGCGCGGTTGGAGAGAAAAGGGAAATGCCGGAAGAAGAAGGGTGTCAGAAGTGCGGTAGTGAGATCCGCGAGGGGGAGGAATACGGGACGATCATGGGCGAGGTTAGCGCACCGTCGAAAGGGCTAAAGCGCTTCCCGGTTCACCACCACGCCAAGGCGTGCCGCTTCATGAGAGACTTCACGACGCAGATTAGGGTGATGGCGCCACGAGCAACGGTGCATGAGGTGGGAGAGGGGAAGGAAACTATCGAAGTGAGAGAAGACGGGCGAGAGCTGCTGCTCAAGATCGACAGGTCTTTGGATCACCCGTCGGTGACAGCGACACACGCGGTAGAAATGGCCTCGCCGATTCTGGCACATCTACGCTGCGGGTTGGATCGCGCGATGTTGAGTATGTCGCGAGAAGGCGGCATTACAATTGTTGGATGAGAGGTCGGACGAGGAGAAGCAGGAGAAGGAAAATGAGGTTGTGTAAGTGTGGTCGTGTGATCGCGGTGGGTGCGTTCACGTGCTTGCTCTGCATGGGCAGTCTGGCGCGCGAACACGAGCCGCACACGTACGAGACGGTAGGAGTAACAAACGCAGCAGTACGGGCGACACCGTCGGGTTTCACGATCAGCGGCGCAGCGGGCGGCTTCGTGAGTGACGATGTGCTGGTGTCGGATGTGGTTACGTCGGCCGTGACGTTTGTGAACATCCGCGCAACGTGAGCAACCGCCGCCGCTGCGGCGCACGTCGCTCAACACCTTCGCAATGTCGACGGTTGACTGATGCAGGCGCGACGCTTGGACGCTCCGCTCTCAGTTTCAAAGTCTAGTTCCAAGGGGTGCGGAGCACGGCGCGTGGCATAGTTACGCTGCCCACCAAACCGGGGGCAGTCCAGCCTGCTTCATGGACTCAAAGAGTCTTGCGTTCGCTGGCGCCCGCGGATAGGCTCCGGCGCGACTGGCCGAAGGGGGAGGGTCTGATGTCGATGAAGACGCTGTTGCTGAATCCGCCGTCGTATGACGACTTCGATGGCGGGGCGGGCTCGCGTTATCAGGCGACGCGCGAGGTGTGGTCGTTCTGGTACCCAACCTGGCTCGCCTACCCGGCGGGCATGCTGCCGAACACGCGCCTGCTCGATGCGCCACCGGAGCACCTCAATCAGCAGCAGACCGTCGATATCGCCAAGGACTATGACTTCGTCGTGCTGCATACCAGCACGCCGTCCTTCAAGCTCGATGTCCGCACGGCGGAGATGATCAAGTCGGCGAATCCCGACTGCCTCATCGCCTTCGTCGGTGGCCATGTGACCGCGCAGCCGGATCAGTCGCTGCTCGCCTCGGAGGCGCTCGACGTCGTCGTGCGCAAGGAGTTCGATCACGCCGTGCGCGACCTCGCGGAGGGACGCGAGCGGGCGGAGATTTCCAACATCAGCTACCGCGTCGATGGCAAAGTGCGCCACAACCCCGAACGCCTGCCGCTCGACGGCGGCGACCTCGACTCGCTGCCGTTCGTCACCGAGATCTATGCACGCGATCTGAATTACCTGAAGTACAACAGCCCATACTGCCAGTATCCGTACGTGTCGCTCTATACCGGGCGCGGCTGTCCGGCGCGCTGCACGTTTTGCCTGTGGCCACAGGTCACCACCGGCCACTCGTACCGCACCCGCAGCCCGGAGAACGTGTTCGAAGAAGTGAAGAACATGAAGCGGCTCTTTCCGCGGATGAAAGAGATCTTCTTCGACGACGATACCTTCACCGCCGATCCGCCGCGCGCCCGCAAGATCGCCGAGCTGATCAAGCCGCTCGGCCTGTGCTGGTCGACCAACTCGCGCGCCAATGTCGATCGCGAGACCTTGCGGGTGCTGAAGGAAGGCGGCCTGCGCTTGTTCGTGGTCGGCTACGAGTCAGGTAACGATCAGATTCTCAAGAACATCAAGAAAGGCGTCAGCACCGAGCGCGCGCGCCGATTCACCAAAGATTGCCACGACCTCGGCATCCTGATTCACGGTACGTTCATCGTCGGCTTGCCCGGCGAAACGCGCGAGACCATCGAAGAGTCGATCCAGTTCGCACGCGAGATGAATCCCGAGACCTTGCAGGTGTCGCTCGCGTCGCCGTACCCGGGCACTCACTTCTTCGAGTACGTGAAGGACAACGGCTTCTTAGTGCAAGACATTTACAACGACGAGGCCGGGTACCAGCGCTGCACGGTCAGCTACCCGGATATTTCGAGCGAGGAAATCTTCGCGGCGGTCGAACGCTTCTACAAGAAGTACTATTTCCGCCCGACGTACATCTTCAAGGCGCTCAAGAAAATGGCGCGCAGCTCAGAAGAGCGCAAGCGCATGCTGAGCGAGGCCGGGCAATTTTTGGGTGCGATGCGCAATCGTAAGAGCAGCGCCAACGGCATCAGCGCCGGCACGGCCTGAGCGACGCGCGGCGAACTCACCGCCGAGATCGCCGAGACCGCAGAGAATATCGAGCCATTGTATCCCGGCTCCGCGTCCTCGGCGTTCTCTGCGGTGAAGCATCTTTTTCCTCATCGAGATCAATTCTCCGTGTATTGCGGCCGGCGCTTTTGCAGGAACGCCAGCACGCCTTCGCGGAAGTCGTTGGTTTGGGTGCAGAGGACCTGGTTGCGGTCTTCCATCGCGATGACTTGT
>JBGOUW010000122.1:0-10869 GCA_041477755.1 Binatia bacterium | reverse complement strand
TCGTGCGCGATCGGCGCGCCGAACAGCGCCATGATGCCATCGCCGGTGTACTGGTTCACCGTGCCTTCGAAGCGATGCACACCGTCGGCGAGGATGGCGAAGAAGCGATCCATGATGCGATGCCATTCCTCGGGATCGAGCTGGCCGGCAAGGTCCATCGAACCTTTCACGTCGGCGAAGAGGACGGTGACGTGCTTGCGCTCGCCTTCGAGCGCGGCGCGTGAGGTGAGGATCTTGTCGGCGAGGTGCTTGGGAGTGTACGAAAGGGGGTTAGGGGTTACGGGGTTGGGGGTTAGGGCCGGACGGGAACTGCCTGCTGCCGTCTGCCTACCGCGTACTAACTCCGCCCGGCATTTCCGGCAGAATTTCGCGGTCGGCCGATTGCCGGTGCCGCAGGTTGGGCACGCGACTTCGAGCGGCGCGCTGCACTCTTCGCAGAAGGCGCTATCGGCGAGATTTTCGGTCTGGCACTTGGGGCACTTCATAGGAATTGGCTCATTGGGTCCTTTGGTCATTGGATCTATTGAAGGCAATGAAACAATGGCTCGATCACTCAATGACCCGATTCAGCGAGATTCGGATACCGCCGGTGCATTTCTTCCAGCATCCAGTCGCGCGCCCCCGGGTTGCCAGCAACGAGCGCGCGCAGCCGCTCGCGCGAGATGGCGTAGGTAATCATGTGCGACATTGCGGTGACCGTGGCCGATCGGACCGTGTCGAGCAACACGCCACGCTCGCCGACGACGTCGTGCTCGCCGACCGTCGCCACGCCCTTGCGACCGATGATCACTGCAGCGTGGCCTTCTTCGATGATATAGCACTCCGGTGATTCGGCCCCTTCGACACACAGCATGTCGCCGGGCTCGAAGCTCATCGGATACGCGGTCGCGGCGAGCTGCTCCAGTTCTTCCTTGTTGCAGCGCTCGAACAAGCTGTTGCGCAACAGCAGTCCCACCGTCGCTGCGAGGCGTGCGCCGGTGCGCACCGGGACCGAGTCGGCACGGGTCGGCTCGTTCTCGATCCGCTGCCGCAGCTCGGCGCGCCAGCGCAGATCGGCGTCCGTGCCGCCCGGCCGCAAGCCTGTCCTGGGCGTGGTCGAAGGGCCGCGCTCTACTGACGCCGGAGTGGCTGCCTTCATTAGAAACGGTTCGGTCGCGATTGCCGCCGGGGCCGGAGAACGTCGTGCGGCCACCGAGCGGCAGGCGACGTGCAGTGACGCGAGCCCGCGTAACGTCAGCCGGTCCTGGAAACGGGGCACCTCGCCGTTCAGCTCGATGCTTTCGAAACGGGCGAGCAGACTCTTGAAGGTGATCCCGATCTCCGCCCGCGCCAGTGCCGCGCCGAGACAGAAATGGACCCCACCCCCGAACGTGACGGGTTCGATTTCGGTGCGCGTAACATCGAGAAGATCGGGATGGGGATAGCGCGCCGGGTCGTGATTGCCCGCCCCCAGCAGCGCGAACACTTGCTCGCCGGCTGGGATCGTAGTGCCACCGATGTCGATGGCCGCCTCGGTCACGCGATTCACCAACTGCGCGGTGCCGTCGTAGCGGAGAAATTCGTCGGGCAGGTTGGCAAAGAGAGCGTCGTCGTTCCGCAGTAGCGCGAGCTGGTCGGGGTGGCGCAGCAACCCCAACAGCCCGTTGCCGAACAGGTTGGTGGTGGTCTCGAAGCCCGCGCCGAAGAGCAGCGAGGCCATCGTAGCCAGCTCATCGTCCGACAGCCGGTCGCCGTCGCTCTCCGCGTGCGCCAAGGCGCTCAGCAGATCCTCGCCGTGTCGCTTCCGCTTCTCCGCAATCAGCTTCAAGAAATAACTCTTGATGCTGAGCTGCGCGGTGTCGGCGGCCGCCAGCTGCTCCGCCGTGGGTTGCATTTCGAAGATCGCCACCAGATCACGGACGAGACCGCGGAACTGGGGTCGGTCTGATTCCGGCACGCCGAGCATCTCGCCGATGATCGCAACCGGCAACGGAAAGCCAACGGCTTCGAGGATGTTGCCACCACCGGCTTCGGCGATCGGATCGAGCAGCGAGTTGACGGTGCGTTCGATGATCGGCTTGAGATTCTCGATCATGCGGGGAGTGAAGGACTTCGAGACTAGCTTGCGCAGCCGCGTGTGCTCGGGTCCGGTCGTATTCAGCATCGAGTGCTCGCCGGCGGTTAACGAGGGATGCTTGCGCCAGTCGGGACCGAAGCGTTGTTCGATCTGCGGCGCGTAGTCCTTGCCCAGGCGCGGATCGCGCATGGCGGCCCAGCAGTCGTCGTAGCGGCTGAGCACCCACATCCCCATCTTGGTGCGATGCACCGGTGTGGTCTGGCGTAGCTGGTGGTACAGCGGGTACGGGTTGGCGCGTCCTTCGGGCGTGAAAAACAGCTGCTCGACTACTTGCTCTGCCGCTTCAAAGGGTTCGGCATTGCTCGCGTTGCGCTGACTCGACATCACATATCCTCCAGGGTTTGGTTAGTTCGCGTCACGTTCAGTACGCCGGCGTCATCACCGGCGGCCGGCGAAAGCCCTTGATATCGAGCTCGCCGATCGACTCGGCCACCCGCCAGCCGATAGGCAACCAGCGCGCACCCAGCGTTCAAGAACACCAACACGCCGAGCCGCAGCGTCAGTGCCGCCCCGCTGAGAAGTACGTTGCAAGCAGCGCAGTGGCGGCCACCAAATTCGGTGGTGAGGCCCAGCGGGTGTACACTTGGAGCCGTGCGCTGGCGGGTTGGATTTCCTCGGCCTCGCATGGGTTCGGCCCGAGTGGCGGGCCGCCCGCGTCGGCGAGCGCCGCGAAAGCGATGTCCGAACGTACACGGGATGAGCCGTCCCCGGCGTCGCCTGAAGGTGTCTGTCGTTCTGGCATCGTCGTGATTCAACAGCTGAGCCGGACACAGTTAGCAGCCGCCGCTTGAGCGCGTCAATATTGCCAGCAATTGTTCGAGCAATGGTCACGGCTCCATGGACCATGCGTTCGACTCCGCACTCCAAGGCCGCTCACACACATTGCGCACGCCGGTGACGTTCACTGCGGGCACCAGTCCGCCCTGATCGCCGTCAAGCGAAATGATTCCGGCCAGGTGATACACCACCTTCGCCCCAGAAAACGCCGCCTTCCTAAGGAGGCGGGGTCGCGGACGTCTCCATGCGCGAACTCGATGTCGAGATCCCCGATCGGAGCCGTGTGGTTGTTGCCGATGACGGCACGGACGTGGCGACCGGAGTCGCCGAGCGCGTTGACGAGGTTGCCGACGATATGGCCGGAGGCTCCAGTGACCACGATCATCGCACCCGGGTCCCAACGGGACCGCCTCCCACATCAATCACGTTTGCACGCCGTGACCAAGATCACGCGATGAGCGAGGCGATCCGGCCCGCAATGTTGCCGTTGTTGGCGGAGTTGAAGTCGTCGAGCGGAGCGCCGCCCGCGGTCTGGCAGCCGACCGCGGCGCCGATCGTGTTCAGGAACTTCGGCACCTTGGCGTCGGGCTCGTGGACGTAGATCCCGGTCTTGAGCGCGCCGTTCGCGCCGCCGACGTAGAGGTACGGGAGCCCGTAGGTCTCGTGCTGTCCGGAGCCGAGGTCGGCGTAGTGGACGCACGTCCCGTGGTCGAGGAGCCCCTTCGCATCGAGCTGATCGAGGATCGAACGGAAGATCCGGAGGTGGAACTTGTCGATCTCGTGGTGGAGGAGCTGCGCGCCGGTGATGTTCGTGGTGCTATCGCCGTCGACCCGCTGGCGGTGCGAGATGCTGTGGAAGTCGTCGCCGCCCGCGCCCGGGACCTCCTTGTATGGTGTGACGTCCTGCGGCTCGCCGATGCTCACGAGGACCGAGCGCGTGCTCCCGCACGCGATCGCGAGCGACGCGAGTTTCGCCGTCGTGTCGCCGAACTGCTTGAGCGTGTTGCCCTTGTGCCAGTCGGGATCGGCGTCGTACCGGTTCTGGTAGGTGGTGACGTCCCGCTCCACGGTCGGCGGCACGCTACACGTCAGCGCGATCTCCGTGTCGCGGATCGACTGCGTGTGGAGGTCGAGCCGCTTGCGATCGGACTCCGAGAGGCGCGGATCCCTTCGCAGCCGGTCGAGGTCGGCTTTGACAAGGTCGTTCACGCTTCTCCGCCGATCCATGAGGAGCTGTTTCGCAGCGGTGTCACCGCTCGCCGATAGGAAGAGGCGGTTGTAGACCGCGAGGAGATTTTCCTCCGCGGCGCGCGCCAGCGGGACGCCGTTCGGGTCGAGCGTGTTGAGGAACGAGACACCGGTCTTGTCGTGGGCGCCGATACTCAGGAACATTGAGGTTGCGTCGGCCGGCGTGAGCTCGCGCGCGATGCGGTTGTCGAGCGATTCGCCGAGCGGATCACAGACGAATGTGTCTGGAGTGTTGTTCGGATACTTCACGCCCGCCCCCGTGAGGCCCTGGATGAAGCCCTCGCGATGTCCGTTCAGCGTCCCGGTCACGGCGTGGCTCAGGCCGCGGACGATCGCAAGCCTCGATGCGTAGCCGGCAAGCTCGCTCAGCGCGCACCCCTGCGGCTGCGACGGCGGCGCCGCAAGAACCGCCGTCGTGATGGAGCCATACGGCAAGTTGGGGAACCAGCGCTCGGGCTCTGCGCTGAAGTTGCGGTTGAAGAGCGCCTGCTGAACACCGTTGGCGCGACGGTAGAATAGCGCGAACGTGGCCGGACCGTTGTCGGCGCGCGCTTTCTTGGGAGCGAGACCCTCGAGAAACGGTAGCCCAACGATGGCTCCACCGACACCGATCAGAAAGTTGCGACGGCTGACAGCCATGGGTTCTCCAGGGGCCTACCGCGAAACCGTGAGGAAGGCGTCGGTCTGCACGAGCTCGGCGACGAGGTCCCGCACCGGCGCGCCCTTCATCGACTGGTCGACGATCGGCGACAGCCATTTCGACGTCGCCTGCACCTTCGACGTGCCGTTCAGGTACGCGGACCAGTGCGCGGCGTAGCACGCGTGAGCGTTCGGCGTGTCCCGGACGACGCCGAGCATCGCGTTCGCGCTGTCGAACGTACCGAGGAGCGTCGTGGTGCCCGTCGTGTCGACGGCGGCGGCGCCGTCCTGCGTGCGGAAGGCGCCGATGGCGTCGAACGCCTCGAAGGCGAAGCCCATCGGGTTGATGACGACGCCGTGGCACGTACTGCAGCCGCCGAGGCTCTGCGTCGTCGCCTCGACGCGGCCACGGTTGGTCGCTCCCGGGGGCCCCTCGATCTTGGTGTCGCGCGCGCCCGGAGGCGGGCTGTCGAGCGCGATGCACAGCACGCGGCGGGCCATGAAGACGCCGCGCTGGATCGACGACGGATCCTTCGGGTGGGCCTCCATCGCGAGCCAGCCAACGTGCATCAGGATGCCGGCGCGATTGTCCGGCATCTTCACGCGGACGAACGAACCGGGGCTGGCGTTGAGCCCGGCAATCGTCGCCGGATTCATCCCGTAGACCTTCGCGAGGCTCGCGTTCACGTACGCGATGTCCGACGAGTACAGGTCCTTCACGGTGCCTGGGTTGTCGATGACGAGCTCCTTGATCGTGCGGCGCACGTCTTCTTGAGCGTCCCTGCCGAGTTCCGGATAGAACTTCGGGAACACGCCGGTTTGCCGGACGATGCGGCCGAACTTGTCGACGTCGAAGAGCTGCTCGTGGAAGTCCATGAGCACCGACGCCGCGCGGGGGTCGGCGAGCATCTCCTTGACGACCGCTGCGACGCCGTCGTTGGTCGCGAGCTTCTTCGACTTCGCATACTCCGTGAGCCGGTCATCGGGCATCGTGCCCCAGAGTGTGTACGAGAGCTTCGACGCTAGCTCGTAGTCACCGAGGCGTACACGGCCATCCTTGGGGCCGAGCTGCGTCGCGTTCCCGATGCCGTCTCGCTCGTGAGCGGGCTCTGCCATGCCGCCCTCGACGCGGTAGAGGAAGTACGGCGCCTGGAGGACCGCGCTCAGTATCCACCGGACACGGAGGAGGAAGGGATCCGATGTCGCATCCGCCGCGGCGGCGCGCTCGCCGAGCGCCACCATTGCGTCGATCTCCTCGCCGTTGACCGGCCGGCGGTACGCACGCGGCAGGAAGTCCGTGACAAAGGCTCGCACGCGTGTGGTGGTGTCGCCGGTCTTGGCTGGGTCGGGCAGAATCTTGTCCACCGCGACCGGGTCCTCGACGATGCGCTTCGCGAGCGCCTCGGCGGCGTCGCGGTGCGCCTGCCAGAGCGCGGTTGTCGCGACGACTAGGTGCGAGGAGTCGCGGCCGAAGCCCTCGCCCGACGGCGCGGGGTCCGCAGGGAAGCTCGTCGAGAGACCAGGCACCGCCGGGAGGCGGAGCAGGTCGCGCACCGTGTTCTCCCACTGCGCGTGCGTCAGAGCGACGGCATGGGGTGAGAGCGGCAGCGTGGTGATCTGGCACGCGGGCTCGATGCAGTCGTTCGTTGAGGCATGCAGCCGGATGGGATCGGGATCGAGAGTGGTGCCCGTCGCTTCGTGGGTCGAGGGCGGACCAGCGAGCACCGGGTATGCGACCTCGGCTGCGCTGTACCCCGCAAACGCTGCGACACCGCCGAGCACCGTCGCCACGAGCAGGAGATTTTGTCTCTTCATTGGGCGCTACGGCCCAGCGTGTATAGCCGAAGGCGCAGGATCAATCCAGAGTCGATGTGCGCGCGTGTGTGGACCGACGCCACGCCGCAGACACGTCCGCCAGCGCGTGGTAGCGTGCGGCCCGATGGCCGCGGGGGCAAGAGACGTCGCTCGTCATGTGGGCGGTGAACCGACCTCCACGCCTGCGTGGCCGCAACGTGCCTGGCGGCGCGTGCAGCGCGAAGTGCGCGGCATCCGCCACCGCATGACACTGGAGCCAGTGCAGGACCTCAGCGCCGCTGCCGATGGGTATTGGGTGACCGGTCCCAACCCGGAGTTCCGGATGCGTTCGGAGCACCCGGTGCTCCCTTCGGGTTGGGTCGCAGTTTCGTTTAGGTGGTCCCGGCACGCGCCACCGCGCGCGCTCACGGTGCTGGCCGAGGCTGCGGGATCACAATCGGACAGTTATCTCGTCCCTGCCTCTACGAGCAGCGCTCCTTTGATGATGCGCCTGCCGTTTCAGGTGCGGAGCATGCGTCTGAGGCCGCCCGCGGGCGCCGGCGGCTTGGCGTTGGACTCGCTCCAAATCGTGGAACTGGGCACGATGCAGATGCTGATCGGCCTGGTCCGCCCGTACTTCGATGCCCTGCGCCACGAGCCGGGTATGGCCTGGCACTTCGGACGCCGCGCGCTCGAGGTGCTGCGCCAGCATGGCGGCCGCGAACTCCGCGCGGTGTTGACCCTGCGCTTCCCGCAGAGCGCCGAACGCGGGTACCGCGCCTGGGTCCGCCGTTACGACACGCCGCGCGCGCGCGACGAATCGGCGGCCCGCCGCCAACTAGGTCGGCTCCGCATGCAGCCAATCTTCAGCATCATCACTCCCATCGATCCCGACTACACGGATGACCCAGCGCGCGTGGTCGGCGCCATGCGCACCCAATGGTACCCGCACTGGGAACTCCTGCTCGTCGAAGCGTGCCCCCTGCCGGAGTCGCAGCGTGCCGCGATCCGCTCACTCGCCGGCGTCGATGTCCGCATTCGCTGGGTGGAGTCGGGCGCAACGGCGCGTGCCGACGCTCTCAATCGCGCGCTGGCGCAAGCCACCGGTGCCTTCTGCGGGGTGGTAGACTCTACGGCGGCGCTTGCACCCCACGCGCTATTCACGATGGCCGTGGAGCACAATCAGCATCCCGAGACGGAGATGATTTACAGCGACGAAGACGGCATCGACGCTGGGGGTGAGCGGCACCGTCCGCTCTTCAAGCCCGACTGGAACCCGGACCTCTTGTGGAGCCAACCCTATGTCGGACACGTCACCGTCTACCGTGCCGAGTTGGTGCGTAGCCTCAGAGGCTGGCGCAGCGGCCTCGATGGCTTGGAGGAGTGGGACCTGGCGTTGCGCGCCAGTGCGACGATCCCGGCGGCGCACATCCGACACCTACCGCACGTACTGTATCACGCGGGTGCTGAGACCGACGGCGGTCCCGCGCGCACGCCTGCAACCGTACGGCGCATCCTCGGCGAACACCTCCAGCGCATCGGCGTTGCCGCGGAGCTGAGTGAGACTTCCCACGGAACGGTACGCATCAGATACCCCGTGGGGCACCCGCCGCCACTGGTGTCGATCATCATCCCCACCCGCAACGCCCAAGACTTGCTGAAACGGTGCCTCACCTCGCTGCGGGAGAAAACTGCTTACCCGCGTTTCGAGATGGTGATCGTTGACAATCAGTCCGACGACGAGGGTGCGCGGGCGTACTTGCGCGAACTGCAGAGGCAGCCGGAGGTACGGGTCCTGCAGTTCGATGCGCCCTTCAACTTTTCGGCGATAAACAATTTCGCCGTGGGGCAGGCCCGGGGCGCGGTGCTCGCCTTTCTGAACAACGACGTGGAAGCGATGGCGGAGGACTGGCTCGCGGAAATGGTTGGACATGCGTTGCGCCCCGAGGTGGGGGCCGTGGGTGCAAAGCTCTACTATCCCGACGGCCGCATCCAGCACGCTGGCGTCTTCCTCGGGCTGGGCAAGCTGGCTGGTCACGGCTATCGCGGCGTGATCGAGCCCGAGCGGGGACCGGATGCCCGCACGTTCGCGGTGCAGAACGTCTCGGCAGTGACCGCTGCGTGCATGGTCTTGCGCGCCGAAGTCTTTCACGCCGTCGGCGGCTTTGACGTCAACCTCCCGGTCGCCTACGGCGATGTGGATCTGTGCTTGCGCCTGCAGCAACGCGGCTATCGCGTCGTGTGGACGCCGCATGCCGTACTGTCGCACTGGGAGTCCGCCACGCGCGGGCTGGACCACAGCGTTGCGAAGGTGCGGCGCCTGCGGCTCGAGCAGCGCTTGATGCTCGAACGCTGGGGATCGGCACTGAGCGCCGACCCGGCGTACAATCCCAATTTCACTCTCGCTGCGCCGGGCTTCGTGCCCGCATTCCCACCGCGGGTGAACAAACCGTGGCGGCCGCGCGGGTGATCAGCGGGCACTGTTGCTGCGCCAACGACAACCGGCCCACACGCGCTTGACCCGTTGCGGCGCTCGGGCAATACCCGAGAGTGATGGGGGCTCCAACGGGCGCAACGCCACAGATCGACATTTGCATTGCCACCTACAAGCGGCCGCAGCTGCTCGCCACGCTCCTCGATTCTCTGGTCGTCCAGGAGACCCGCGGGCGGTTCACCTTTCGTATCATCGTCATCGACAACGACGCGCGCCGCAGCGCGGAAGCCGTGGTACGGAGTATTGCGACGCAGGCCGCAGATATCGTCTACGATGTCGAGCCCGAGCAGAATATCTCGCAGGCCAGAAACCGCGGGTTCGCCCACGCGACAGGCGAATACATCGCCACCATCGATGACGACGAGTACGCAGATCCGGAATGGCTGGCCACTCTGTTCGATGCCCTCACGCGCTATGGGGCTGACGTGGTGTTCGGACCCGCACTTCCGGTGTTCCCCCCAGACACACCGGACTTCATCAAGTCCTGCGGCACGTTTACACTCCCCGATCCGCCCACCGGCTCCACCGAAAACTACGTCTATCACACCGCGAACGCTTTCCTTCGCCGAGCGGTGGTCGAGGACACGTCGGGTCCGTTCGACCCACGCCTGGGGCTCACCGGCGGCGAAGACACTGCGCTCTTCGACAGCCTCAGACGCAAGCAGTGCAAGCTCGTGTGGTGCCGCGAGGCCCGCGTGTTCGCGACTATCCCACGCGAACGAGCGACGTTGCGCTGGATCGCGAAGCGCGACTTCCGCTATGGCAATGCCTGCCATTGGGCTCAGCAGCCGGGACCTTTCGGTGCCGGTCTTTCGCGGCGAGAGGAGCTTGTCCGTGCGTCCAAAGAGATCGTGCGACTGTCGTGTAGCTCATCACTGTATCTGTTGGCGACCCTCGTCAATGCGAAGCATCTGATTGGCGCCACCAAGGACATCCGCCGGCTTGCATATATGCTCGGTCTCTGCGCGTATCACTTCCACTATCGCTACGAAGCGTATCGGCGCGCCTAGGGTGCGGCGGCGGACTTGCCGCAGATACCCGAGGCCTTGTCCGACGATCGCTTGGCCGTTTCTGAGATGCCCGCACCAACCACCGGCCTTGATCCCGACCTCAGCGTGGTGCTGCCAACGTACAATCGCGCTCGTCTCCTGAGTCGGTCGATCGCGAGCGTCCTCAATCAGACGTACGGTGATTTCGAGCTGCTTGTGGTCGATGATGGATCGACAGACGCCACCGATTCGGTGGTGAGCAGCTTCCTTGACCGCCGCATCCGCTACGTGCGCTGCGACTGCAATCGCGGACCTGGCGCAGCCCGGAACGTCGGCATCCAGATCGCGCGTGGGACGTTTGTCGCGTTTCAGGATTCAGACGACGAGTGGATGCCCGACAAGCTCGAACACCACATGCAGGCGTTTGCCATGGCCCCCGCGGCGGTCGGCGTTGTCTATTCAGACATGGCGAGGGTACTGGCAGACGGGCGAGTGGAATACCATCAGTCTCCAACGGTTGTCCGGCGTCGCCTCATTGATCCGGCCACCGGCTTCTACCAGGTCTACAAGCTCGGTATCCAGTCTGTGGTCGTCAGAAGGGAGTGCCTCTCGCAAGTTGGTCCGTTCAACGAGCAGCTCCCAGCCTTGGAGGACTTGGAGCTGTTTATTCGGCTCGCGCACCTGTATGAGTTTGTTCACGTGCACAAACCGCTGGTGCGCTACCACCAGAGGGATGGGCGGTCGACCAGTTTGGCGGCGGAGTACCGCGCTCGGTGCCTGTTGCTGCAGATGCATTACCGAGAAATCAGCCG
>JBGOUW010000146.1:0-9963 GCA_041477755.1 Binatia bacterium | reverse complement strand
GCCCGACTCAGCGCGAGCCAAAACGGCTCCGCCTCAAGATCCGACGGCGCGAGGCGATGGGTTTGGTACGTTCCGGGGCGTAGCTGCTGAAAGCAGTAGCGGCCATGGCGCGCGGGCGATTGGCCGGTGAAGAACGACGGCCAGACTGCCCCGACGAACAGACCGCGCGGCGCGGTCGTGGTACCCCACGCCGCTTCACTCAACAATCGCTGAAACGTCGGCAACCGTCCGGCGGCGGCCCAGCGCCGGATGAGTTCTCCATCCGCGGCGTCAAGCGCGATGCACACCACCTGTGAGCGATCCGTCATCAGCCACCGTGTTGCGCGCGATGCGTGCACTCAGCGCAAGGACACCTTTCGCCCGCTAGCCCGCTCGTTGCTCGTGTTCGATCACGCGGGTGATGATCTCGGTCAATCGCGTTACCGGTCGGAACCCGATGAGCTCGCGGATGCGCGTGAGGTCGGGAATCCGTCGCTGCATGTCTTCGAACTGCTCGTCCCACGCCTGCTCGTAGGGAATGCAAACGATCTCCGAGGCGCTGCCGGTCAACGCCTTCACGCGGCTCGCCAACTCGCCGATGGTGACTTCCTCGTCGCTGCCGATGTTGAACACACCGCCGATCGCATCGCGGTGGTCGATGAGTTGTAGTAGCGCACCGACGACATCGCCGACGTAGCCGAAGCAGCGGCGCTGCGTGCCGTCGCCGTACACCGTGATCGGGCGACCAGCCAACGCTTGCCGGACAAACGTCGGCAGCACCATGCCGTACTGTCCCGTCTGTCGCGGTCCGGCCGTGTTGAACAGCCGCACGACAATCGCCGGCAAATGTTTCTCGCGCACGTAGGCGAGCGCGAGAAATTCATCGAGGGCCTTGCTGCACGCATACGACCAGCGTCCGGTCTTGGTGTTGCCGAGCACGAGATCGTCGTCTTCACGGAACGGCACCCGCGCGCCCTTGCCGTAGACTTCCGACGACGACGTGATCAGCACCGGTACGCTACGCACACTTGCCAACTCCAACACCAGCTCGGTGCCTTTGACGTTGGTCTCGATCGTCCGTACCGGGCTCTCGACGATCAGCCGCACGCCGACTGCGGCGGCGAGATGAAACACCGCGTCGGCACGCGCGAGCAGCGGCGCCAGCGCGTCGCGGCTCATCACGGAGTCGATGATCAATTCGAAGCGTTGCTGTCCAGCGAGGTGAGCGACGTTGTCGCGGCTGCCGGTCGACAGGTCATCGAGCGCCACCACATGGTGTCCGGCGGTCAGCAACGCATCGCACAGATGGCTACCGATGAAGCCGGCACCGCCGGTGACGAGGTAGGTCTTCATCCTCGCCCGGCTTGTAACACGATTCGCACGCGCGCGTGCACAACAGTTACGCCGATCCCGACAGCCGCTTCATCCGCTTCAGCAGCCCTTCGTCCTTGCGGCGTTCGGAAAGGATCTTGGTGACGTACGCGCGCTTGAACAGCCGGCGCTGGTGACCGGTGACGAGGACCTCGGAAACGTACTCCCAGCCTTCGTCTTGCTCGAACGGCTCGATTTCCCGATGCAGCTTGAAAAAGTAGTCGGCGAGATCGGGATCAACACCGAGTCGTTCGAAGGCGGCGGTCAGCGGATGTTTCCCGGGCTTTGGCAGCAGGAGCCCCTCGCCGGCGGCGCCGCCCTGCCCCAGTCCCAACGCTCGCTTGCCCATCTGCTCCTTCACTTTGGTTGGTGGACCGAGATGGAACGCGGCGATCGCCTCTTCCGGCGAACCGTGCACCAGAAACCACTTCGTCACGTAGGCGCCGGCGATCGTCTCGGTTGGGGGATCCCACTGAAACAGGTCAGCGCGAGTGAGACCGAGCGCTTGCTCACAGAAGTCGGCCCAGATCTCCATGTGGTTGCGCGTGAGATAGCCGCCCGACTCGGTGGCAAAGGCTTGCGCAATCGCGCGCAAGGCGCGTCCTTCCGGCAGGCGGGTAAATTGTCCGGCGATGTTGCGCGTGGCGTCCATGTGGATGAAATCCTTCACCAGCTCCTTGGTCGCCTCGATCGACGCGCGACCGGAGAGCAGCAGGCCGAAGGCTGTCTCGGCGGGGCGCGGCAGTGCGAGGCAGAATTCGCCGAGTTCCGCTTCGAGTTCGTCGTAGCTCTGATCGTCGCCGGTCTTGAAAGACGATCCCGGCGGGGGCCACACGAAGTCGGGGAGCGGGTACGCGCCGGTCATCATCTGACTCCACGCCGTGCGCATGTTCTGATAGATCAGCAGCCAATGCCGCAAGGTGGTGCGCAAGAGTTCCTGCTGTGACGCGTCGGCCGCAAACTCGCCCACGATCTCCCACACCGGTTCGCTGACGAAGCCGCGGAAATCCTCGTACGCACGCCAATACGCCACCGCATCTTCGGAGAGTTTGTAGGCGCGCTTGAGGTACTCGGCGATGCCGCGCTGGCACAGCCAGGGGCGTTCGTCGCGCACGACATCGAGCAGCGCACCTTCCGCGGCGAGCGCACTGACCACGTAGCCTTCCTCGAAGCTGGAGAATTGGAACTGCAGCCGCGTGTAGGTTGCCTGCATGGTTTCCGGACAGGCGTAGTGCGCTTCGAGATCTTCCGGCGTGAGGCCGAACGCCTCGGCGAAGCGGAGGAAGAGTTGCAGCGGCGGCGTGGTCACTTGGTGAAAGCCAGTCTTGCGATTGACGAGCTGGCTCAAGGCGAGGAACAGCCCGCGGCGGCGGCAGCGCGCAATCATCGCCGCGGTGCCCTGCGCGTCCATGCGGATGAATTGGTAGTAGTCCTTGATCCAGCGCTGCATCGCCTCGCGCGAGGCGGTGCCGTACCTCAGCGCTTCGGCGAGCGCCGCATCGATCGGGTAGGCGCGCACCAGCGCCTTCAGCTCATCGATGAACTCCGCGACTGGCTTCGCGGGTTCGGGCCGCTCGTGGGCGTAGAGGTCGAGGAATGCGCTCGCGTTCGGTGCCGGTGCATGTGAATGCTGTTTGGTTGCGATCGCCATGGCAGGTTTCTCCCTCAGTGCTCCTACACCGGATTCTTGCGACGAGCGAGAGTGGCCAGCCAGCGATCGAACTCGTCATCACCAACGCGCTGCGAATTCTCCGCATCGAGCGACCAGCGCTGCGGGTTGGTCGCGATGTAGTCGCGGATACGATTCAGTTCGTCGTCGCTGCGGATGACGTGTTCGTAGTAGTTGCGTTGCCAGACGAGTGCGCCGGGGGTGTTGCCAGTCGCGTTGATGCGTTTCGTGACCGCAGCTTTGAAGGAGCCGACGATCGCTCCAACTGAACGCGAGATCGGCCCGCTCGCCTTCCAGCGTAGGGGCGACGCATGCGTCGCCCGGCGGCGGGTTGGGGGGGCGGCCCCGGTGGGCGACGCATGCGTCGCCCCTACAACGGAGACGGCGAAAATGCCGTGCACATGGTTCGGCATCACCACAAATGCGTCCAACTCCACGTGCTGCAAGTGCTGCGGGATCGCTTCCCAACACTCCGCGACGACAACGCCGCACGCGCTGAGGCGAATCTGGCCGTCAAGGACGTCCCCAAACCAATGCACTCGCTCGTGGGCGCAGATCGTGACGAAGTACGCGCCAGCCTGCGTGTAGTCGTAGTTCGCCAACCGAATTGAACGACGTTGTGCGCGGGGCGCCGCGACGATGGGCACCACCGCATGCTGTGCCCCTACCAAAGACACGGCGCGTACGGCGATCCGTTCCGCCGCCAGCGCCGCCAGCGCCGCGCGTTGCGGCTTCGAGGTGCCACCCAGTGGCACGTCGCTGCGCTCGATGAACAGGTAGCGCTCGGGCCGCTTGTAGTGCGACAGCGCCTCCGCGGCGAGCGCACGCAGATCGGTCTCGCTCGCCAGCGCACCGGGCTTCGACACAATCAACGCCACAATCTCTTGCTCCAATCCGTCGGCCGGCAGGCCGACCACGTATGCCGCCTCGACCGCCGGGTGTGCGCTCAACACGTTTTCAACCTCGACTGGTGACACATTGATGCCCTTGACCCGCAGCAGGTCCTTGCTGCGGCCGATGAAGTGTAACGTCCCGCTGGCGTCGATGCGCCCGAGATCACCGGTGAGGAACCAACCGTCCGGATCGAGCCCGGTGCCGGTAGGCTGTTTGTAGTAGCCGCTAAACAGGCCGGGGCCACGCACCGTGATCTCGCCGACCGCACTATCTGAAGGCGCGGGGCCCTCGCCAGCGACGATGCGGAGTTCGACACCAGGCAGCGCCGGGCCGAGTTGCGTCTGGCGCGCCGCAGCTGAGTCCTGCCAACTCAGCGCGGTAACGTAGCCGGCCATCTCGGTCATGCCGTACCCGGTGATGAATCGCGCGTCGGCAGCGAGGTGCCCTGCGAACCACTCGACCCGACCGCCGCCGCGATGCACCTGACTCAGCAAGGACGGCGCGAAGTCGCCGTGCGCGAGCAGCTGGCCGACCTGTGGCGGACGCAGGTGGAGCGCGCTCGGCCGATGTTGCTGCAGCGCAGCGATCAGACCGTCAACGGTATACGTTTCCATCACGATCAACGTGCAGCCGGTTGCCAACGTCGGCAGCGCGCGAATCGCGAGGCCGGCGACCCAGAACAGCGGCAGCGTCGACAGCAGCGCATCGTCGCTCGTCAGCCCCGCGCGCTCTGCGGTTGGCAGCACGGTGGCGAGCAGAGCGCGATGACTCAGCATCACTCCCTTCGGTTGCCCGGTCGTCCCCGAGGTGTAGAGGATGCACGCGATCGATTCGGAGTCGGGCGCTGTCGGTTCCGGGTCCGTTTGTAGGGGCGACGCATGCGTCGCCCGGGCCTGATCGATTTTCATCACCGCGCGCAAGTGTGGCAGCGGCGGCAACAACCGCAGCATCGCCAGGTAGTCGTGTGAGCGCAGTTGCGGCTGTGCGACCAGCAGATTGACATCGGCGTGATCGAGGATCGCACCAAGTTCGCGCGCGGTGACGAAGGTCGAGATGGGCACCAACGTTGCCCCGGCACGCCAGACGCCGAACGCGACCGCGAGCCAGTCGGGGCTGTTGCCCGCGAGCAATCCGATATGCGCGCCGCCCCCACAGCCCGCCGCCGCGAACGCCGCGGCCCAAGCGTCGGCGGCGCGATCCAGCGCGGCGAAGCTGAGCGTACCCTGCCCGTCTACCACTGCCGAACGTTCGCCGTGCACGGCGCACAAGCGACGCAACAGCAGACTGAGGTCGGTCGGCTCGGTTTGGCTATTCGCGTTCATCAGTGTTTATCGGTCACGGTGAGCTATTCGCTGCACGCTATTCCGCTTGCTCCGCGCCACCGACCTTTTGTATGTTAACGCTCGTTAGTTCAAGCGCCGGCACACAGGAGGTTTCTACGATGGCTCACGCGCTTCCGTCTTCCGTTGTCGATGCCGATGGGCATGTCCTCGAACACCCCGATGGTATGCTGCGCTTCGCACCGGCGAAATTTCGCGATCGTATTTGGCACATCGAGGTGCGCGCAGACGGCAGCGAGTGGCTGCACTTCGACGGCCACACGCGCGCCGCCGGCGGCCTCGCGCTCGCCGGCACGGCCGGCATGAGTTTGGAAGAACGCAACCGCGCGCTGACCGGCAAGATGAAGTACAGCGAAGTCCGCCCGGGGGCGTTTGCACCGGCGCCGCGTCTCCCCGACCTCGATCGCGACGGCATCACCCAATCGGTGCTGTATCCAACCCTGCTGCTCAGCCTCCCGTCGCTGCCGGACGCGGAGTTCGCGGAAGCCCAAGCGAATGCTTACAACGAATGGCTGACCGAATTTTGCGCCTACGCACCGCAGCGGTTCTTCGGCGTCGCCGTGGTCCCGACCCAGGACATCGAACGGGCCGTCCGCACGATTCGGCGCGCGAAGGAGTTGGGACATGTCGGCGTGTTCATCCGCCCGAACCCCGCCATTGATGGCCGCAAGCTCATTGATCCGATCTACGATCCGTTGTGGCAGACCTGCCAAGAGCTCCAGATGCCGGTCGGCCTGCACCCGTTCCTCGCGCCCGATATGCCGGGTGCCTGTCGCGCGCTTGGCTACGCGGAGATGCGCGCCAAGGGCGTCGACTACGGCAAGACCGGCAGCGCCGATCCGGTGCGCAACCTCGGCAACATCTTCTTCAGTCAGGCGCTCGCCAATCCGTTCGACATGATGGAGTGCGTCGCGTTGTTCTGCGCCGGCGGCATCCTCGAACGTTTTCCGCAGCTCACCGTGCTGTTCCTCGAGGCCAACGGCGGTTGGATCGTCTCGCTGCTCGAACGACTCGACCATCACTTCGAGATTTTCCGCTGGGACGTGCCGTGGCTGAAGATGAAGCCGTCGGAGTATTTCCGCCGCCAGTGCTACATCTCGTTCGATCCCGATGAAACGACGCTCCGCTTCACGGCCGAGCATCCGCTGGTCGGCGCGGAGCGCATCATCTGGGCGAGCGACTATCCGCACCCGGACGCGAAGTTTCCCGGCGTGGTCGACGAACTGCAGGAAGCCACCGCGGGCCTCACGCCGACGCAGCGCGCGCAGATCTTCGGTCTCAATGCGCGCGCCCTGTACCACCTGCCCGGGTAGGGCGCACCGATCCACAGAGGCATCGGCCGAAGCGCGTGCGCGCCGCACTCGGCGCGCACGCGACTGATCCCGCAATTCTTCGCTTGCATCGCCTCGGTGCGAACGGTAAAGCCTGGGCTCTCGCAGCCTCCCCTCGTTTCATGTCGAATCCGAAGCCGAATAGCGCGAAGCCGAAGAGCGAACACGTTCCCTTCGGAATCAAGCTGGCCTATGGCGCGCCCAACTTCGCCGGTGCCGCGATGCTGATTCCGATCCTCATCCACATGCCGAAGTTCTACGCCGATGTGGTGCTGGTGCCGCTCGGTTCGCTCGCCATCGCGATCGCGATCGCCCGCGCGCTCGATGCGTTGAGCGACCCGCTCTTCGGTTGGCTCTCCGATCGCAGCCAGACCCGCTTCGGTCGCCGCCGCCCGTACATGGCGATCATGGCGCCGCTGTGTGCGATCGCGTTCTGGTTGCTCTTCACGCCGCCCGAGAGCCTGACGAAAAACTCCGCGGCGTTGTGGTTTGGGATCACGTTCATCCTCTACTCGGTTTTCCACACCGCATACGCGCTGCCGCACTACGCGTTGGGCCCCGAATTGACGCTCGACTACCACGAGCGGTCGCGGCTCTTCGGCGTTCGCGAGGGCTTTACCATCCTCGGCACGATCGTCGCGTCGGTGACGCCGGGCATTTTGATTGCGCGCGGGATGAGCGAGCGGCACGCGTTCGGCCTGCTCGGAGTCGTATTCGCCGTCTTGCTGGTGGTGTTGGTTAGCATCCTGGTCGTCACCGTGCGCGAGCGGCCCGACTTCACCGCGCGCGAACCGAATCCGTTCGTGCCGGGGGTGCGGCGGGCGCTGCGCAATCGCCCCTTTCGCATTCTCCTGCTCACCTACGTGGTCGGCAGCATCACCGGCGCGATCCCGGGGACGCTCATGCCGTTCTTCAACGCCTACGTGATTCGGCCGGCGAATCCGGAGCGGTGGTTGGCGATCTTCCTTGCGGCGTACTTCTTCACCGGCTTTCTCTGCTTACCGCTGTGGGTGATGTTGGCGCGCAAGTTTGGTAAGCGCGCGACCTGGCTGGCCAGCTTCGTGATGGGGACCACCGGTGGCGCGGCGATGTTCTTCCTCGGCGAAGGCGACACCATTCCGCTGCTGATCCTGATCTCGTGGTCGGGCTCGAGCTTCGGCGCGGGTCTCTTTCTCGGCCCCGCGATTCAAGCCGACGTGATCGACTACGACGAACTGCACACCGGCAAGCGGCGCGAAGCGCAGTACTCGGCCTTCTGGGCGATGCTGCCAAAATTCGTCGCCATCCCGAGCGCGGCGATTCCGATCGCGGTTCTCGGGTCGATCGGCTACGTGCCCAATGCCGTGCAAACGCCCGCCGTGGTGTTCGCGATCAAAGCGATCTTCGCGCTGACGCCGGCCGCGTGCTCCGTGCTGGCGTTCTTCATCGCGTGGCGCTTCCCGATTGACGAGAAGATGCACCGGGCGATTCTCGACGGCATCGCCAAGCACGCGCAGGGCGAGACCATCAACGATCCGCTCACCGGACAGAAACTGCCGCCGCCGCGCGGGCGGGTGGTCGACGAAGACACGGGGTGGTTCCTCGACCACTTCTCGCCGCGCGAGTTGCACCGCTTCCTCGATCGCGGCCAGCAGAGCATCGTGTTCGACGCGTGGCGAGCCGCGCTCGGCGCGATCGTTACGTGTCTGATCGCGCTCGGGCTGGTGGCCACTCAAATCACTAACCTCGACCGCGACCCCGGACCGGTCCCGACGCTCGCCGTCGTCTCCGCCGGCTTCGCGTTTGCCGGGTTCATCTTTCATCTGATGCGCGTGCAACCGGCGCGGCGACTGGCCGCCGGCGCAGTGCCTGCAGACATCGTTCGCGCCCATCTCAACGGGCACTGATCCGGCTCTTCTCGTTGCGGAGATTCTTGCAACCCGGGCCTTGGCCGTGCCAGAGTAGTGGTCAATACTCGGCGAGGAGGCAAGTCATGGGATTCCATCACACGGCGTTCGCCACGCGCGATTTGCACGCCACTCACAAGTTCTACACCGAAGCCATGGGCTTCGAGCTGGTGAAGGTCGCGATCGGCGCCACTGATGCCGGCGGCTGGGCCAAACATCTCTTCTATGAGACCGGCAAAGACGAGTACATCGCGTTCTGGGATCTGCACGACGACACTCTGAAAGACTGGAGCCCGGCGATCTCGACGGGACAGAATCTCCCGATTTGGGTGAATCACCTCGCCTTCCGTGCCAAGGATCTCGGCGACATCGAGGCGCGTAAGCAGCGCTGGCTCGCGCACGGTCACACGGTGAGCGAGATCGATCACGGCTGGTGTACGTCGATCTACGCGGTCGATCCCAACGGCATCCTGGTCGAGTTCTGCACCACCACGCAGCCGATGACGGCGCAGGATCGCGAGGAAGCGCTGCGCTTGCTGAACGACCCGCACCCGCCGCTCGACGCGCCGCCGCCGGTCAAGATGTTCCATCCGCCGGGACACGGGGCTGCGGCAGCCGGCTGAGTCGCGGGGCTCGAGTCCCCGACGTCGTCCTTGCTCCGCTCCCACATCGCCGGCGGGCGAGGGCGCCCATTCGTGATGGTCAACGCGACGATGCGCCCCGCGCGATGAGGTCGAAGGCATCGGGACGCAAATACTGCAGGCGAATCTGTTCCGCGAGGAATTCTTCGCTCACTACGCCACCGTCCAGACACTCGCGCAACAGTTGGAAGAAGAGCCACTCCTGCCGCGGATCGGGATGAGGCTGGTAGACTCGCGGCGGCGGCGCGGGCGGGTTGATGATTCGCCTCGCCAAAGCGCGGAGCCGCACTCGCGACGCCGGCCGCCGCAGCCGCCGCGCGCCGATCCAGTCGAGGCCGTAGTCGATCGACAACCCCGTCTTCCATGGCTGGGTCGACCGCTCGGTGTTGTGCAGGATCTTGGTGGACGCCGTGAGCGTGTCGAAATGATTCCACTCCTCCGCCAGCGCACCGATGCTGTCGGGCGGCTCGCGCAGGAGAAACAGCCACGGATACGGATCCATCTCGCGGCGGAAGATCGCATCGATCCGTTCGTCCCAGCGCCAATGTGTCAGCTGGCTGCAATCCAACAGCATCACGCTCGAGGCGTAGTGCCGGTGCGCGCCGCCGTAGTGGCCGGGCCGGGTGCGGCAGACGATGGCCTTACCGCACATATCGGACGCCAGCAGCTCGGCGATATCGCCGAGCGCAAACACATCCGGATCGAGCACCAGCGCGCGGCCGTGGAAGCCCAATATCTGCGGCACCATCATGCGCAGCAGACTGTGCGACTGCGCCTCGCGGTTGCGCCACGTCAGCAGATGTCCATCGGCAACGAATCGCTCGCCCTCCCGGCGGTGGAGATGCGGCGTCT
>JBGOUW010000470.1:0-4031 GCA_041477755.1 Binatia bacterium | reverse complement strand
GATGATCACCGCCAAGCGCATCGAATCCTCAAGCTGCATCCTGTCCGCATTCACGGCGCCTCGGACGTTCGTTCCGCATGGCCGAGGCCCACGAGCCCGCCCGCGGCGAGCATGAAGATCGGGTTCACCATGGCGTTGAAGCAACTGTCGATGGTGTAGAGGACGATGACTATCGCGAGCACGGCGGCCGATGCGACCGCGGGCTCCGTCCATCGCTCAAGTGGATAGCGAAACCAAAACGACGCGGGTGGCAGCACAAGGACGGTCAGCACGGCGATCAATCCAACCAACCCGCTATCGCCGAACGCGATGATCCACAAACTGTCCCGGATCGTACCCACCTGGCCCAGCTCGGCCTCAATAGTCGCGCGGCCCCAACGGCCCCATCCCAGTAGCGGCTGTTGCAGCGCCTTGTCGACAATCGCTCCCTCGTTGATGAGCCGGTATTCGACCGACTGCGCGCGATCGGCGTTCAGCACTGCGGCGATGGGCGGCACGAGCTGCAAGCCGGACCAGAGGCCCGTGGCGCGCGCTAGCACATACGTCGGCGCCATCGCCAGTAGGCAAACGACCGACAGAGGTTTGAGTAGCTTGAGGCGGTGCTGCCAAACGCAACCCAACACCACGCTCCCGAGCAGCAACAAAGTCCAGGCGTTGACCGAACGCGTCAGCAGCGTCGCCACGAACAGACACACCAACCAGAATTGCGTTCGAATGCCCACGAGTCGGGTGAGCGCACCGGTCAACCACAGCCACGTGCCGGTGAGTGTCGTGGCCGTCATCCACAGCGCGACGGCCAAGCCGCTCGACATGAACACCGCCGGCCGCCAGCCGTTGAATCGCCATGCCTTCCACAAGGCGTAGTACTGCTCACCGTACAACAGTGCATGCAGCCGGGGCCCGATGAAGACTTCGATCAGGCACAGCGGAACGTACACCAAGCCGCCGATCAACATACCGCGCGCCAGCTCGCTCAACGCCACGAGATCGCCGAAGTACATCCGACCGATCGCGTAGGGAACCCCCCACGTCACGGTCTGGGCGACCACCGCTGACAGACCATCGTACGCGCCCAGTTCGTTACCGATCGACGAGGCGAACGGACAGAGGCACCAGACGATCATCGCAACATCAACCATCCGCGGTCGCAGTGTTAGTACACGAGCGGTGTCGAACACGACCGCGCCGAAGAGTGGGGCGAGACAGACCGCGAACATCTTCGTGTAGTCGGGCAAGCCGAGGATCGGATAGCTTGCGTTGGGCAGGAACAGCCAGCCGATGATGAAGCTGGCGATGACGGCACGTCGTGCCGGTAGGAAACGGAAGAGGACCAATGCAAATGGAATCCAGCCGAAGAGCGCAAGCGCCGCAGGCAGCGTCACCCCATGACAATAGGCCAAGGCCGCGATCAGATACAACCAATGAGGAACGGGCGGTTGCAGCGCACTCGACAGTCAGGCTAAGAGCGGCGACAACGTGCCCATGTCATCATCGCTCGACGCGTACCTAAACCCGCTCGACCGCGAGCGGCTGCGCGCGGACTTCCAAGCCGCCCGGCCGTTCCGCTTCATTTGTGTCGATGGATTGCTGCGCGCCGAGTTCGCTGAGCAGGTGACGCGTGCCTACCCGACATTCGCGGAAGCGTGTCGAGTCGGGAGAACGTTCGCCACCGTCAACGAGCGCGGCAAGGTACAGGTCAGCGATGCCCGGCATTTTCCCGAGCCGATCCGCACGTTGCAGGAGATCTTTGCCGCTCCCGAGTTTCTCGCCACGCTGTCCCACATCACCGGCATTCCGGACTTGGTCGCGGATGAACAGCTCGCCGGTGGCGGTATGCATCTGATGGCGGCCAACTCGCGCCTCGACCTCCACGCGGATTTCAACGTCATCCCGCGTCGCGGGTTGTATCGGCGCCTGAACATCCTGCTGTTCTTGAATCCCGACTGGCCCGCCGCGTGGGGCGGCAGCTTGCAACTGTGGGATGCGACGGTGACGCACTGCGACCACGAGGTCGTGCCGATCTTCAACCGCTGCGTGCTTTTCGAGACCACCGCGCCCGGTTTTCATGGCGTTTCGAAGGTCCGCTGTCCGGAGGCGATGACGCGAAAATCGTTCGCGGCGTACTACTACACAACCCAACCGGCGCCAGACTGGACGGGCCCGGCCTACTCCACCGTGTTTCGCGCACGGCCGGACGAATGGCTCAAAGGTCTCATCCTCATGCCGGCAGAAACGATTGGCAATCAGGCCATCGAGCTGGCGCGCCGCACGAAGAGGCGTTTGGCGCGAATTGTCCGGGGACTCTGAAGGACAAATCTCACCATTGCGGCGATCCGCGCCGCAGCGGTTGCGATCTCCATCCGGCGCGTGCGAAAAGGGGCGCGCGGGAGCCTTGCGCATGGACACACGACGAATAGCCTATCCCGGCGCCGTTGATGCCGATGGTCACATCCTCGAACCGCCGGACCTGTGGGAGGAGTATCTGGAACCCAGGTACCGTGACCGCGCATTGCGGCTGCGTACGGATGACGACGGACTTGAGTATCTCGAGATCAATGGCACGCCGTCGAAGCTGACTCGGCGCGGATCGCCCGGCATGCTTGGCGGCATGGGCAAGCGCAGCGAGCAGATCGCTCCCAGCCCGCAGCGAACGTATCTGCGCAGCGCGCCGTTCGGTTCGATGAACGCGCCAGAGCGGCTGCGATTGCTCGATGCGGAAGGGCTCGACGCCGCCTTCCTCTATCCGACGATCGAGCTGCTGTGGGAAGCCGAGTGCGACGATATCGAGATCTCCCAAGCATACTGCCGCGCCTACAACCGCTGGATCGCCGACTTCTGCCGCGACTCGGGCGCTCGATTGATCCCGATCGCGCATCTCTCGCTCGGCGATCCCGCCGCCGCGGCGCACGAACTCGCGCGTGCGGTGAATGACGGCTGCCGTGGTGCGTGGGTGGCGCCGTTCGCGATCACCAAGAAGCCGCACGGTCATCCGGATCACGATCCGCTGTTCGCGGCGGCGCAAGAACTCGACGTGCCGATTGGCATTCATCCAACCTTCGAGCCGCGGCATGCGTTCTCCGGCCGCTTCGACATGCAGTACATTCGGCGCGCGCAGTTCTACCTCAACATGCTGGCCGGCGAAGGGGTGCGCCACGCCTTCACGACGCTGTTTCAGTTCGGCGTCTTCGATCGCTTCCCGCGCCTCAAGATCATCATCCTCGAATCGGGCGCCGGCTGGATCGGCTATTGGCTCGATCGCATGGACGCCATCGCCAAGGTTCCCAACGCGGCACTGCCGCTGACGCACAAACCCAGCGACTACTTCCGTCGCCAGTGTTGGATCTCGGCTGACCCGGAGGAGTCCACCATCCCTGCCCTGATGGATCTGGTTGGCGCCGACCGCTTCTTCTGGGCCTCCGACTATCCGCACCCCGATCACACCGGCGACTACATCGCCGAGTTGGAGACCCTCGCCGGCAAACTCGCGCCGAGTGCGCGCGCGAAACTGTTAGGCGAAAACGTGCGGCGATGCTACGGCATGGCCGTGTAACGCGCACAGGAGAGTTGCGATGACTGCGATACGACGCCTTGCCTATGACGGTGCGGTAGACGCCGACGGCCACATCCTCGAACCGCCGGACTTGTGGGAAACCTACCTCGAGCCGCGCTATCGTGACCGCGCGCTGCGCTTGCGCCGCGACGGCAATGGCTTGGAGCGCCTCGAAATCAACGGCGCCGCATCCAAGGTCGTCGGCGGCGGCATGTTGAGCTTGCTCGGTGGCATGGGTCGACAACTCGCCGACGTTTTGCCCTCGGCCGAACACACCTACGTCGGCGGCGCCTCGTTCGGCGCGATGAACGCACGCGAACGGCTGCAGCGCTTGGATCAGGAAAATTTGGCGGCCGCCTTCATCTATCCCACGCTCGGCGTGCTGTGGGAGGCTGAGTGCACCGATGCCGAGATCGCGCAGGCCTACACCCGCGCCTACAACCGCTGGATCGTCGACTTCTGCGCCGACAGCGGCGGGCGG
>JBGOUW010000606.1:0-2903 GCA_041477755.1 Binatia bacterium | reverse complement strand
GCCGAGAACGCGGAGCGCGCCGAGACGACTGATCCGAGAAGCCGAGCATCTCAGCGCTCTCGGCGGTAGAGTTCATGGCCCCTCATCGTTTCGTCGCTTGCGGTTCGGTCGCGATCGCGAGCTTCTCGGCGCCGGCTTCCTTCGCGATCGTCATGATCTGCACCGCGTCTTCGAGGATCACGGTCCGGTCGCCTTGCAGGATGACGTGCTTCTCGGTGGCTTTTTCCAACGCCACTTGCAGCGCGGAGCGCAGGGCGTCGAGTGCGACGGTCTTACCGTTCAACTCGATGCGGTGATCCGCGGTGGCGGTGATGATGATGCTCGCCGGCTCGCTGCCGCCGGTGCCGGCGCGGGGCAAGTTGACCTTCGTGCCTTGCTGCGTCAGTGCCGTGCTGGTCACCATGAAGATGATCAGCAGCACCAAGAAGATGTCGGTGAGCGGGGTGACGTTGATTTCGGCGACGATATCGCCGCCGTCGGCGCTGCCCTCGACGTCAACGGGACTGAGCGACACGCGGATGGCTCCCTTCGCGCGCCGGGGGCGCGGCGAGTTGCATCAAGAACACGTCCGCCCACTCGCGCAGGACCGCGGCGTGATTGTTGATGCGGACGATGAACGCGTTGTAGGCGAAAATCGATAGCACGCCGACCAGCAAGCCACCGGCCGTGGCGATCAACGCCTCGGAAATTCCAGCCGCCACGACCGCGAAGCCGCCCGAACCGGCCGCCGCCATGTTTTCAAACGAACGAATGATGCCCAGCACGGTGCCGAACAAGCCGATGAACGGTGCCAAACTGCCGATCGTGCCGAGCAGCCAGATGTAGCGCTTCAGGCCGCGCGCGGCTTCGGCGAGCTTGCGCTGGGCGATGCGGGTGCGGGCGTCGGCGTCCTTCTCGGTTCCGGTCAGCACCGCCCGATAGATCGCCGCGAGCGGCGAATCATCACGGCGACATACCGCCAGCGCGTCTGTCAGGCCGCCCTCGTCAAAGGCTTCCAGTGCGACGCGCTGTAGCCGGCGCGAGCCAGCGATGGCGCGCCGCAGCGACCACAACCGCTCTACGATGACGGCGAGACTCACCACCGAACACACCAGCAACGGGTACATCACCACGCCGCCGTGTTCGATCAGTTCGAGGAATCCAGTCGGTGTCATCGTTCCATACGCGCTGCGCGCGGCCGCGAAGCTGGGCTAACAATCATTGCGTGAGCTATAGCTGAGGCCTGTAAGCCGCGCAATTCAACGGCTCGGTGGGCTGCCCGGAGGCGCGGTCACACATGGCCTGCCCGGCGAGTTCCGTGTTATAGCTCGGCGTCGTTATGGATGCGGTGTGGTTCCTTGCGGGCGCGGTCGGTGGCGCGATTGTAGTGTGGGGGATTGCGCGGGCGCGCGGGCAGGCGCAGGTGGCGACCCTCGACGAGCGGCTGAACGCGCGCGAACGTGAGCTCGATGCGACGCAGACGCGCGCATCCCAGACCGACGACGAGCTGCGGCAGGCGCGGACGCGCATCACTGAACTCACCGCCAAGCACGCCGAATTGAACGCGATGCTGGGCAGCGAGCGCCGCAACGCCAGCGAGCGACTCGCCCAGATCGAGCAGTTGACGCAGCAACTCACCGACACCTTCAAGGCCCTTTCCAGCGACGCGCTGCGCAGTAACAATCAATCGTTCCTTGAGCTCGCCAAGGCCACGCTCGAGAAGTTTCAGGGCGACGCGAAGAGCGATCTCGAACAACGGCAGAAGGCCGTCGAAACTCTGGTGACGCCGCTCAAAGAATCGCTGCAGAAGGTCGACGCGCAGATTCAGAGCCTCGAACAAACGCGCCAGCATGCGTACGGCAGCTTGACGCAGCAGGTGCGGTCGCTGCTGGAGAGTCAGGAAAAGCTCCAAGCGGAGACCGGCAACTTGGTCAAGGCGCTGCGGTCGCCAACGGTACGCGGTCGCTGGGGTGAGATTCAGCTCAAGCGAGTGGTTGAGTTCGCCGGCATGATCGCGCACTGCGACTTTGTCGAACAGGAGACCGTGACGACGGAGGATGGCCGGCTGCGTCCCGATGTGGTGATCAAATTGCCCGGCGGTAAGCAGATCGTGATCGACGCCAAGACACCACTGCAGGCCTACCTCGATGCGTTGGAAGCGCCGGACGATGCGACACGCATCGCCAAATTGAAGGACCACGCGCGGCAACTGCGCACTCATATGAGCCAGCTCGCCTCCAAGGCCTACTGGTCGCAGTTCCCGTCGACGCCTGAGTTTGTGGTGATGTTTCTGCCCGGCGAATCGTTCTTTAGCGCCGCGCTCGAACAAGATCCGTCGCTGATCGAGGAAGGCGTCACCAATCGAGTCGTTCTCGCCACCCCGACGACGCTGATCGCGTTGTTGCGTGCCGTTTCGTACGGTTGGACCCAGGAGCAGCTCGCCGCCAATGCGCAGCAGATCAGCGATCTGGGCAAGCAGCTGTACGAACGCATCGCGACACTGGCCGGACACTTCGACGATTTGCGTAAGGCACTGCAACGCAGCGTCGAGTCCTACAACAACGCTGTGGGCTCGTTCGAGAGTCGCGTGCTCGTCGGCGCACGGCGTTTCAAGGAGTTGGGCGCCAGCCCCGCGCAAGAGATCGAGGCTCCGCGCACGATCGAGACCACCGCGCGCGCGCTGCAAGCGCCCGAGGAGCAAGTGGCGCTGCCGCTGCCGTCGGTGGCGGAGAAAGCGTAACGAGAAGCGGCGCACGGCTGTGCACTCGGAAACAATTAGTGTCTCAGTTTGAAATTGGCACTGCGGCCTATTTGCTAGTGTCGTGTCGCGCAAATGTCAGCGATAGGCGATCTTTTCTGAAGCGTAGGGGCGATGCATGCATCGCCCTCCGTGTTTCTCCACGGTGGACACGTTAATTCGCGGG
>JBGOUW010000145.1:0-10099 GCA_041477755.1 Binatia bacterium | reverse complement strand
CACCGACGGGCTCACCATCTGAATGATCCCCTGCAGGTCGGTGCGATAGATGATGTCCTGCAGGTGTTCGAACACGCTGCGCAGTTGCACTTCCTGCTCCCGAAGCGCCGCGGCGGTGCGGGCGTGCCGCTGATCAAGCGTGGAGGTGATGCGGCGATAGCGGCGCGCCTCATAAGCGGCGCAGACGCAAATCAGCAGCGTTGCTCCCACGACTATCGGGGCGAGTGGCGCGAAGGCGCCAGCGACCGAGGCCCGACCGCGTCCCAATTCGACGACGGGCAGGAGGAGAATCAGTGCCAAACCAAGTGAGAGGGCGAGGCGAACGCGCGCGGCGAGCCACGGCAGGTTGTGCCGGTCTTCGGTACTCATCGGATCACCGCGAGGGTGTTGATGACGGTGATGGTGGCAGCAGTTTTGTCATGCCGACGCGGACCTTGACCCTTCCGATCGAGGGGCCGGGTCGGTCCCCCAACCCCGGGTCAGCGCGCCCGCGTCCGTGCTTGTCGGCGGAGGGGGGGGCAAACGAAGCACGAACGCGGGCGGCAGCTCTTCGGTCACAAATCCTACTCCGACCGTTGGGATCGCACGCTCCGTGCCAATGGTTTCGGGCAATACGGTCGAAGATCGGAACGTCTGAGAGCCGCTTTTCTCAACGCCTTTTTGGAAGAGCACGGGGCGCTGCTGAGACCGGCTGTCTCGCCATCGCGCATCAACAACGTCTCAGCGTGTCTCGAACGAGACACGAACTATTTGGGGTCAACCTGGAGTTCCGAAAGCCGGCGGTACAAGGTTGCGCGACTGATTCCAAGCAGGCGAGCGGCTTCGGTGCGATTGCCTTTGGCGCTCTGGATCGCGGCGAGCAAGCGCTCGCGCTCGTCGATTTCGGGGATCACTGCAAAGCCCGCCGCGGCGACCTGAGGGGCTGGCGGCTGCGTCAACTCGGGGGGCAGGTCGGTTACGTTGATGACGGATCCTTGGCAGCGGATGACGGCGAATTCAATCGCGCTGCGCAATTCACGCACGTTGCCGGGCCACGCGTATTGCATCAACTCGTGCATCGCGGCGGCGCTGACCTGCTCGACCGGTTTGCCGGTGGCCGCGCCTACTTGCCCGAGGAACGAGCCGACCAGCAGCGGAATATCTTCGCGACGCTCGCGTAGTGACGGCAGGTGCACGCGGGCGACGCGGATACGGTAGAGCAAATCGGGACGGAAGTGCCCGGCGGCGGCCTCGGCGCTCAGGTTGTGGTGCGTGGCGGCGAGGACGCGCACGTCGACCTTGCGCGGCTTCGACTCACCCAGTCGTGTGATCTCTCGCTCCTGCAGTACGCGCAGCAAACTCGTCTGCACGTTGAGCGGCACGTCACCGATTTCATCGAGAAAGATCGTCCCACCCTCGGCCGCCTCGAACACTCCCTTGTGATCCTCGAACGCGCCGGTGAAGGCGCCGCGCTTGTGGCCGAAGAGCTGACTGGCGAGCAGCGAGTCGGTGAGGCCGGCCGAATTCACCGCGATGAACGGCTTCTCCGCGCGATGGCTGGAGTAGTGGATCGCGCGTGCCACCAACTCCTTGCCGGTACCGGTCTCGCCCTCGATCAACACCGTGGTGTCGACCTGCGCCAGGTCACGGATGAGTTGGTACATCTGCACCATCGGCGTGCTCTTGCCGACGAGGTCGCGGAACTGCGCCTTCTCGTCGAGCAAGCGGCGCAGGTCGTGGACTTCGGACACGTCGTAGAGAAAGAAGATCTTGCGCTGCGGGTCGCGCGGATCGTCGACGACCTCAACGTCCAGCCAGTAGCGCCGGCGCGCACCGGTTTCGATACACACGGGTACCTTCGTGCGCTGCGCCGGCTCGCGCGCGGCCATCGCTCTCAACTCGGCCGCATCAGGCGCGGAGAACGGCAGGCTCCGTTCCCATGGCAGCGCGAGGTTGCCCTCGTCGCCATCGAGCAACCGACGGGCGGACTCGCTGAGAAAGCTGAGAGAGCCATCGCGTTCGGCAATGGCGGTGCCGACGCGCAGCGCGTTGAGGATCGACAGGAGATCGTCGCGGCTGCGTTCGAGTTGCGCCAGTACCGCGGTGATCTGGGCTTCGGCGCGCTTGCGCTCGCTGAGATTCTCCACCTGGCGCTCGGCGATGCTCAGCCGCACGTTGAGGCGACGGACGTCGACCGGCTTAGTCAGATAGTCATCCGCCCCGGCGGCGAGCACGGCTTGCAAATCGTCGGGCTGGTCGCGCGTCGTGCACACCACGATGATGCTGTGGTCACCGCGTGGGGTCGCTCGCATCTGCCGGCACAGTTGCAACCCGTCCATGCCAGGCAGCAGCCAGTCCATCAGGACGAGCGGATAGGTGTCGCCTTGATAGACGGCCCATGCGCTCTCGGCGTCAGCGAACGCAGTCACCTCATGGCCGCGTGTGCGTAGAATTTTCTCGATTACCGCCCGCGTCGCCGCGTCGTCCTCTACGACCAAAACCCTCATGCGTGGCTTCCCTACGCCTTCTCATACTGCATTGCGACACGCAGGGGAAAGAGTGCCACCGCTCGCCGGCTCGCAGAGACTCTCGAGTTGTGGCACAAGCGACGAGCAGTGTTGCCGATTGAAAGGAGACTCGCCAATGCGTGCCGCGGTGATGCGCAATTCGAAACTCGTGGTTGACCACGTTCCTGATCCGGAACCGCAGGAAGGGGAGGTGCTGGTCAGGACATTGGCATGCGGTATCTGCGGCTCGGACCTGCATGCGCTCAAGCACGCCGACAAGATGGTCGAGATCGCCCGCGAGACCGGCGCGCCATTCGTGCTCGACATCACGCGTGACATCGTGATGGGGCACGAGTTCTGCGCCGAGGTGGTCGACTACGGACCCAACACCGGTGGCGCGGTGCGCGCGGGCGATCGCGTGGTGTCGATGCCGATCCTGTTCCGCGGCGGCCGCATCGAAGGCGTCGGCTATTCCAACGAGGCGCCGGGCGGCTACGGGGAGTTGATGACGCTGTCGTCGGCGATGCTGCTGGCCGTGCCGAACGGCCTGGCGACCGAGCACGCGGCGCTCACCGAACCGATGGCGGTCGGCATCCACGCAGTGAACAAGGCGCGTATGGAGAGCCATGACGCGCCGTTGGTGATCGGCTGCGGGCCGGTGGGATTGGCGGTGATCGCGGCGCTCAAGCTGCAGGGGATCGAACCGATTGTCGCGTCCGACTTCTCGCCCATGCGCCGCGCGCTGGCCGAGCGCATGGGCGCGCACGTGGTCGTCAACCCCGCGGAGCGGCGCGCCATCGATGCGTTCAACGAGGCGGCGAACATGCGCCCCGCAGTCATTTTCGAGTGCGTCGGCATCCCGGGTCTATTGCATCAGGTTATGCGCGAAGCACCGCTCGGGGCACGCATCGTCGTCGCCGGCGTGTGTATGGAGGACGACGTCATCAAGCCGATGCTCGGCATCAACAAGGAACTCAATCTACAATTCGTGCTCGGCTACACTCCGGAGGAATTCGCGCAGACGCTGCAAGCAATCGCCGACGGCCGCATCGACGTGGCGCCGATGATCACTGGCCGCGTCGGTGTCGACGGCGTCCCGGGCGCGTTCGACACGTTGGCCAAACCCGACACCCACGCCAAGATCCTGGTCGAGCCGTGGAGATCGTGAGATTCGTGATTGCCGAGAGATTGGGATTGAGCTGGTGGAGCAACTCGATCCCGAGAAGTGGCACACGACCCTCGATCACTTCTCTGCGCCGCGCCTCGGCGATCGTGCGGGATCGGTCGTTGGCTTTTGATTCGCGTGTTGTCCTAGAGTGCCCGCGTGCAACTCGGAGAAATCGGACACTGTGAGGCGTGCGGCGCCGACAACGGCGTCGAGTCGCGCTTTTGCAGCCGGTGCGGCGCCAATCTCGGTGCGACACCTGGGCCGACACCGGCGGCGCGGGTGGCAGCCGACGCGGAGCGCAAGCAGGTCACCGTCCTGTTCTCCGACCTGAGCGGCTACACGGCACTGTCGGAGCGCCTCGATCCCGAAGAGATCCGCGAGATCATGGCGGGCATCTTCAGTCAGACCGCCGAGATCATCGGTCGCTATGACGGCCGCATCGACAAGTTCATCGGCGATGCCGTCATGGCGCTCTTCGGCGTGCCAGTCGCGCACGAGGACGACCCGGTGCGTGCTGTGCGCGCGGCGCTCGAGCTGCACGAGGTCGTGCGCGCGATGTCGCCAGCGGTGGAAGCACGCTCCGGAACACCGATCGCGCTGCACAGCGGGATCAACACAGGCCTCGTGCTGACGGGCGAGCTTCAATTTGGTCAAGGCACGGCCGGGCCGCTCGGCGACACGATCAACCTGGCCGCACGACTCATGAACGCCGCGCCGAGCGGCGAGATCTGGGTCGGTCCCGAGACGCGGCGCCTGGTCGCGCGCGCCTGCGAGCTGGAAGAGCTCGGCGCGCGTGAGTTCAAGGGCAAGGCGGAGCCGGTCGCCGTGGCGCGCGTGCTCGGTACCGCGTCGCGCGCCGCCCACGCGAGCCACTTTCGCGGCGCCTTCGTCGGTCGGCAGACCGAGCTCGGTGCGCTGCTGGGCGCCGCCGAGCAAATGCGGGACGGGAAACCGTCCGCGTTCGGGATCTGCGGCGACGCGGGCACGGGCAAGACACGACTCGTCGAGGAGTTCCGCGCGAAGGTCGGCAACGACGTGCAGTGGCTGGAGGGCCGCGCCTATCCCTACGCGCAGAACATTCCCTACGCGCCGATCATCGACCTGTTGAGCCGCAGCTGGACGATCGAGGAGACCGACCGCCCCGCGCAGGTTCGCACCAAGCTCGAGGTCGGTGTCGCGGGTCTCGTTGACGCTACCGGCGAAGTCCTGCCCCTGATCCTGCACCTGTTTCAGCAGGAGCAGGCGGACGGTTCCGTGATCGATCGCGAGGCCTTCCAGGAGCGACTGCTCCATGCCGTCCAAAAGCTGCTGGCCGCGCTCGCCCAGCGGGCTCCCACGGTGATCTGCCTGCAGGATCTGCACTGGGCGGACGCTTCCACCGTGATCCTCCTGCGCGGTTTGACTGAAGACCTGCGCATTCCCGTGCTGCTCGTCGGCAATTACCGCCCGGGCTACACGCCCGGCGCCGGCACGCAGGTGCTCGAGCTGCGCGAGTTGTCGTCGCGCCAGACCGGCGAGCTGCTGGCTTCGCTGCTCAAGGCGGAGCCGCCCGCGGCGCTGAGGAGCTTCATTGGGGAACGCTCCGATGGCAACCCCTTCTATGTCGAGGAGGTCGTCAACTCGCTGATCGAGACGCAGGTGCTGACGCACGCCAATGGTGACTGGGGACTAGCCCGTCCGCTCGCGGAGGCGGGCGTGCCGGCGACCGTGCGCGGCGTCATTGCCGCACGCATCGACCGCCTCGACGAGCCGCGCAAGCGCGTGCTGCGTGAAGCCGCCGTCGTCGGCCGCGAGTTCCTCTACTCCGTCGTCGCCCAGGTCACGCAGCAGGCCGACCAGCTCGCGCCCAGCCTCGATCAGCTTGAGGCCGTCGATCTGATTCGCGCGCACAGTCCTGAGCCGAATCTCGAATACATCTTCAAGCACGCGCTGACACAGGAGGTTGCCTACGACGGCCTGCTCAAGTCCGAACGGCAGAAGCTGCACGAGCGTGTAGCCTATGCCATGGAGAGTGTGCTCGCCGAACGCATTCCGGAGTTCGTGGAGACCCTGGCGTACCATTTCTTGCGCGGCGGTGTCACCGACAAGGCGATCTACTACCTGGGCGAGGCGGGCCGGAAGTGCATCGCTCGCTATGCGCTCGCCGAGGCCACGAGCCACTTCCGCGAGGCCTACGCGCTCATTGCGGAGCGCGAACGCAGTCCGGAGGAGAGCCGCGTCCTCGCGGAGCTGATCGTCGCGTGGTCGCAGGTGCACTATTACCTCGGCACGATCCGCGAATGGCTGCGGCTGGTGGAGAAGCATGTTGAGGACGCCGAGCGCTGCGGCGACCCGGCGGTGCTGTCCCTGTATCTGGGCTGGCTGGGGAACGTCCAAACCTTCCACGGCGATCTACGCGGCGCGCTCAAGAGCATCGAGCGCGCGCTCGAAGTGGGTCGATCTGCGGGTGCTCGGGACGCGGTCGCACACGCGGTGGCCTGGCACACGCACACGCTACTCTTTCTGGGGCGCGTCGGCGACGTCATTCGCTCCGCGGAGTCGCTCGAGCAGAGCGAAGAAGAGAAACGCAACGCCCCATACCCCCATTTCAACGGCCATGCCGGGCTCACGTTCGCACTCAACCACTCGGGGCAGATGTGCCGGGCGCGCGGCATCGCGGAGGAACTCGTCGATTTCGGCCGTGCCAGCGGGAACACCCGCGCCGAGTCGGTCGGGCAGTGCGAGCTGTCCTTCTACTGGCTCTTGAACCTCGACTTCGAGCGCGCTGCTGCAGTCGCCCAGATGGGGATGGACGCGGCGAAGGATCCGACCTTCCGTACCTTCAACGCGGTGTTTCGGGCGCTCGCGTTGGTAACCGATCTGCACTTCGACGAAGCAGGCCGCTTGATCGACGATTTGCTCCCGTATCTGCTGCAGAACGAGAACTACTGGTTTGGTCAAGCGGCAAGGACGGTTCGTGCGTCCGTCGATCTCTTATCGGGTCATCTGTCGAGCGGCATGCGAGGCGTGCTCGACTCGATCCGGAGCTTCGGTGAACATGGCTGGGAGCCGGCCGTGCATACCACCGAGACCTTCGTCCTGGTCATATACGTCTACACCGCGCGTCGGGACATCACGCCCACGTTGGGAGCCCTCCTCCGCAACCCGTGGTTCGTCTTCACGCAAGCGCCCTTCGCCGCGCGCAAGGCGCGCAGCCTGATTGCACGCCTGCGCGCCGAGGCCGACCAGAAGGACCTGCGCGGCATGCACGGCCTGATTGATCTGTGCGAGGGCCGGCTGCTCGCGCACCAGGGAAAGAAGGCGCAGGCCCGGGAAGTGCTCGAACGCATCCGCCGCCGCCTCGACGAAGCCGGCGTCGAGCACGTCCCCGCCCCGGTCGCCGCCCTCGCGGCCGAGATCGAGGGCTGACGACGAGCCGTGGAGATCGTGAGGCGTGAATCGTGAGTGTCGTCTTCATGTCCGACCATTCACGACTCACGCCTCACGACTCACCAATTCAATTTCAGCCCCGGCCGCGGCCATTGCATCGACACCAGCCGTCCGCTGCTCGACAGCGTGATGTACGCGGTGCGTAGATCGGACCCGCCGAAACAAATGTTGGTGGTCAATGGATCGCCGGTGGCGATGTGCTCGATCGAGGTGCCGTCGGGCGAGATCACCGTGATGCCGCCGTTCACCAATGTCGCGACGCAGACGTTGCCGACGCTGTCGACGGCGAGCGAATCGAATAATTGAAATCCGGACAAACCGGCGAGCAGCGAGCCGCCACCGGGACCGAAGGACATCCCACCGGCAATTTGCCCCGGCGCCGCGATGTTCCATGCCCAGACGCGGCCGGTGTGGGTCTCGGCGGCGTACAGGCGCGAACCGTCGGGCGACAAGCCGATGCCGTTAGGCGCATCCAGCGGGAAGATCACTTCACGAATCAGCGAGCCGTCGGGCTTTGCGTAAAAGATCCCCGTGCGATCACGGTCGCGTTCGCGCACTTTGCCGTGATCGGTGAACCAGAAGCCACCCGCGGCATCGAAGACGATGTCGTTCGGCCCGCGTAACGGATGACCGTCGCACTCGCTGTAGACATCGTCGACCACGCCGGTCGCGAGATCGACCCGCTGGATGCGGCCGCCGATGTAGTCGGACGGCTGATTGCCGGGAAACGTCAGGCCACCGATGTCGTGCCATTCGAAGCCGCCGTTGTTGCAGATGTAGACCTTGCCGTCGGGCCCGATCGCCGCACCGTTTGGTCCGCCGCCGCACTGCGCGACGACTGTTATCTTCCCGTCCGGCGTCACCCGCGACAATGTGCCGCGTCTGATCTCGACCAGCAGCACGCTGCCATCGGGCATCGCAATCGGCCCTTCGGGAAATTGCAGTCCGCTGGCGATCTCAAGCAGCACGGGCATCGTGATCATCCTCCTCGCGTACCACTCCTAGTTGCGATGAAGAGCTGGATCAACAGGGGTGGTAAGGCGCGCGCCACCTTTGATACAGTCCGCGGCCATGCGCACAACACGGATCGCTGCCACCATGCTCACTGTTTTTTCGCTCTCGGCCTACGCGGGTGAACTCCCCCTGTCGCCACAGCAGAAGCGCGTGCGCGACATCTACCAGGAGTTGATCGAGATCGACACGACGCACTCGACCGGCAGCACGACCACTGCCGCGAAGGCGGTGGCGAAACGGCTTCGGGCGGCGGGCTTCGCCGCGAGGGATGTGCAGATTCTCGGGCCGAAACCGAATCGCGGCAACCTCGTCGCGCGATTGCACGGCAGCGGCGCCAAACGGCCGCTGCTGCTGCTCGCGCACCTTGATGTGGTCGAAGCCAAGCGCAGCGATTGGAGTGTCGATCCCTTCAAGCTGCTCGAACAGGACGGGTTCTTCTATGCCCGCGGCTCGCTCGACGACAAGGCCATGGCGGCGATCTTCGTCGATCTTATGCTGCAGATGAAACAGGCGAGAGGGAAGCCGGATCGCGACGTCATCCTGGTGCTCACCGCGGATGAGGAAGGTGGCCCCGACAACGGCGTCGATTGGTTGCTCAAGAACCATCGCGACCTCGTCGATGCCGAGACGGTGCTCAACGAAGGCGGCGGTGGCCGCATGCGCAACGGCAAGTACCTGCTCAACGGCGTGCAAGCGAGTGAGAAGACTTACACCAATTTTCTACTCGAGGTGAAGAACAAAGGTGGTCACAGTTCGCTGCCGACGAAGGACAACGCGATCTACCGGCTGGCTGCTGGGTTGGGGCGGCTGGAGAAGTTCGAGTTTCCGGTCGAACTCAACGACGTCACGCGCGCCTACTTCGAGCGCAGCGCACAGACCGAGTCGGGGCAGACGGCCACCGACATGCTGGCGCTCGGGCACAATCCTCCCGACGCCCAAGCGATCGCACGCCTCTCGGAGACGCCCTCCTACAACGCCCTCATGCGCACGACCTGTGTCGCGACACGGCTCGAAGGCGGCCACGCCGACAACGCGCTGCCGCAGACGGCACGCGCCAACGTCAATTGTCGGGTGCTTCCCGGTCACAGCATGGATGACGTTCGGCAGACGTTGATTGGTGTGCTGGGCGACGATCAGATCAGCATCACGGAAACTGAACCGGCCACCGCTGGTCCGGCCTCCCCGGTCGACCCGGCATTGATCGCGGTGGTCGAGCGGATCACCGAATCGATGTGGCCCGGGGTGCCGGTGATCCCGACTATGAGCACGGGCGCAAGTGACTCGCGGTTCTTTCGCGGCGCCGGCGTCAACGCCTACGGCGTCTCGGGTATCTTCGTCGATATGGACGACGTGCGCGCGCACGGCAAGGACGAGCGCGTCGGGGTGAAGCAATTCTACGAGGCCCAGGAGTTTCTCTCGCGGCTGGTGACGGCACTCACCACCGCGCCGTAGCGCAGCGCACCGCGACCCACGCCGCCCTCGATCGTGTGCTGGCCATGTTCCGGGATCACCTATCGCCATCGGTAGGCTGAGAGAGTGTCGACAAACAGGGGGCCGGCCCTTCGAGACGGCCCGAAAAGATGGGGCCTCCTCAGGGTGAGCGGAAATGTTCTTTGAAGACAACAACAGAACCGTTCGTCCTGAGGAGCCGCCGTTTTTGGGGCGGCGTCTCGAAGGGCGTGCCTCAATAGAAGCGACAGTCTCCTGAGGAGGGGGGAACGTCATGGCCATCGACCTGTTTGAAGCGATGCGAACGATGCGGACGATCCGACGTTTCGAGTCGCGCACGATTCCCGCTGACGTGCTGACGGAAATCATCACCGCCGCTACGTGGGCCCCGAGCGGTAGCAATAGCCAGCCGTGGGGCTTCCTCGTCGTGTGCGACCCCGCGCTCAAGCGCTCGCTGCGCGATCTCTATCTCGCGCGTTTCGCGCTGGCGGAGAAGCTCTACCGAGCGATGAACTCGCAGCAACAGCGCATGATGCGCGGGGCACGCCATCTT